>JALHPW010000001.1:0-17077 GCA_022842255.1 Saprospiraceae bacterium
GGCTGAAAGGGTTCTTTCTGGCCATCCTCCTCCCCTCCGGTGTGCCCGGGATTACCTCGGTTCCGGTTTGTCAACCCCTCAGTTGCATCATTGACGACCTGCAACGCTCCGGTCCCTCGCAAAACCGCGTGACCTACAACTGGTCTGCCGTTTCTGGTGCCACGGAGTACAAGGTTTTTTATACCCGATTGAGCGATGGAGCCGTCAGTGCCCTGTACACCACGACCGCTACCTCCTATGTTTCTCCCGTGCTCAGCCCGGGCGCCTACCGCTTCCATTTTGCAGCCGTATGTGAAAATGAAAGCTTGTCGTATATCGCGGACGATATTATTATTAACTGAGTGGGGAAGGTTTATGAGGGTTGATGAGGTTTATATGGTTGATGGGGTTTATTTTAGGCTCGAAAAATGGATAATTCCTGCCATTTAGAGTGTAAAAATGAACCCCATCAACCATATAAACTTCATCAACCCATATCAACCCCATAAACCCATATCAACCCTCATAAGCCCCGATAAACCACACTTGTATAGTCCTCTGTTTTTTCCCACAACCAGGACCGCGCATAAATTTGGGTCTGCGCTTCAAGGGTCTTGACAAGGGTCTTTTTGGACACCTTTTTTTGAATCAACAGGTTTAAAACAGTCATAAATGCGATGGCCGATTCTTTGTAGGCCGTAACCGGCTTTCTGCGCCGGAGCAGATAGGTGTAGTAGGCACTCAAGGTATCATTGAGGTCCAAGCCCAATTCATACATGGCCCGCAATTGAAATATCCGAATCCTGAAGATTTGGAACGCCTCTTTATACACCGGTTTTTCACTTAGTTCAAGTACCGAATGAAAGTCCTTCCGTGCAAATGCAATGGCGGTTTGGGCTACATACTTGTTCTCTTCCCGGGTCTTTTCTGGAAGGTATTGTGCATATTCCTTGATAAAATTGCTTACCCAATCCAGGTCCCCAGCCACGCATGCAGCACTCACGATGTTTTGAAAATGGGAGGAAGGCATCTCTTTTTGAAGCCCAAAGCCATCTTTTTCAAGCAGTGCTTTGTTCAATCCATGTAATTTTTGGCCCCAGGTGTTTTCATCCGCTTGCCGAAACATTCTGGCAGCATGATTGTGAAGATATCGAAGAATGTCATTTAAACCGGTACTTGGGATGTGTATGGAATACTCCTGAAGCAGTGTTTCAATGGCTTCATAATGTTCCGTTGCCCCGGTGCTGAGCATCTGGTAAATTTGATCGTAGATTAGGTGCAATGGTGATAGTGTCACCGGCCCGGTATCCTCCTGGGTTTTGGAGGGTCGTATCTTCTGAATGGTCAGCCGCTCGCATTTCATTTGGAGGCTGATTAAATCGGCGTTTTCCTGGATTTTCAATATGCAGGGCGCTATGGATTTATAGTCAGGAATCGGTCGGCCCTGTACCAATTGTTGCCGGTAATGTTTGCCAAGTTCAATTTGCTGCAAACAAGCTTTTAGGTCCTGGAACTCCGAGTAATTCGTCTGATACGCTGCAATGGCCTGTTTGGAATGTTCCGTGTTCAATCCTTTTTCGAGCAGGATCTCCATCCAGAAAACATCGGTCGTAAACCGGTCGGCCTTGAGTTTTTCCAAAATCAGAAAGTCCTTCAGCCAGCCATACAGCTTGGAAAAAGTATTCCAAATCTTTTTCGGGTCGCGCATGTGAGGGCTCATTTCCACGCCATAAATCTTCCTTAACGCATACGGCAGCGCCATCCGCTCGGGGTTTTCCTTGCCCGGAAAAAAGCGCTTGTAGTAGCGAAAAACTTTCAAGGCGTTGCCCTCCTTCGGGTATTCCCAGCGCAGGTATTTTTCAAAACTTGCCAGCTCTGCTTGGTCCAGGCTTGCCATCAAATCTAAAAATTTTGAATTTTTATTCATGATTATCGAAAAAAATGAAGGGAAACGAGGTTATTAAAAAGCAACATAATTTAGGACTAAAATGCTAAAATAAAAGAAATTTCGCCCAAATATCGCAGTATTTTAATGATATTTGAAACAATTGAGTATATAATACGGAAAAATATTGTAAAAACTAAGGGAAGTGATAAAATTTTGTACTTGGCGGGAAGTGCTACAGGCCGCCATACTTGTAACCGATAAAGCCCACCTCAAAAAGTCAATTTCACGGGTTGAAATATTTTTTTCAACCCGTGTGACTTTTCCTCCGGCCCATTTGTCGTGCTAGCAAACAGGAGATATCTCCCTTTTGCTAACACACAAATAATTTAGATCATGAAGCCAGTAATTGACGCACCGCGAACCAGCAACGCAGTTTTAACCGCCCCAGCGAACGCCATCCATAAAGAGGCACTCCGTGCGGCACGCGTCATGACGATTTACGAAGATAAATACGAGCACCTGTGCCTGCTCGCGATCAAGTACCTGAACCAATCAGAGGTGTTTGCCGAAGACATTGTTGCAGATGTTTTTATCGATGCCTTGGAAATTTGGCCTACGGCAACCTTCGAAAAAATCAAAGACCTGGAAGCCTTTATCTGTCGTTGTGTCATCAACAGGAGCAAGAATTTAAGGTACAGAAACAGGCGGCTAATAAATATCCATGACCTTCCAATTGACTCGCTTTCAATTACTAATCCGATGATGAAACTCGACCTTGACATGGATGGTTTGATGAATATGCTTCCAACAAAACAGCGTGAAGCATTTGCCTTGTACTGCAAGGGCTACGCCCATGAGGAAATTGCGCAAATGCTTGGCCTGGGTAGTGTGGGCGCTTCAAAAAACCTGATTTATTACGCCAAAAAGAAACTCCAGAAAATATGGAACGATTTGCCGGATGACGACCCCGATAATCCTGGAACGTCCGGTGCTCGGAGTAAAGCGAATAATGAAGTATCCAAAACGCAGCATAAGTCGTTGTCCATCCGACCGGGAAATACACCAAGGATTAAAGACCTGTTGAATTATCTGCGTGGAAATGAACAAGATGCAAAAACCAAGAATGCTATTTTACTATGGATAATAGAAGATAGATATGCGGTTGAAATCATTTCAGGATTGAACTATGCATTAAACAGGAAAATAGAAGCCAACATAGAAGCACGATTGAAGAAAGGCAAAGAGCATTTGCGTGAAAGGTTATTGGATGCAATGCGTTCAAAATCAGAACCTAATAGTCAGTCTTCACCTAATAAGGTTGAGTCCTCTTTCTCTGGTTTTGCAATAGAAATAGACCATAAAAATGATTTGTCGGCTAATAATAAGCCTTATGATTTTAATGGAGAATGGAAGCAAATTGTTGATGACATTCCGCTTTGTAATTTCTCGTTTTATTATGAGGATTTGAAAATTGCGAATAAAGCGCCTCAATTAGCCAAAACCATCCACCATGTTTTGAACAAGCAATGTCTATTAGACAATAATGAATTCAATAATAAAAATAGAACATTAAACAATCAAGAATATTATGATATGAATAGAGTCTTGAGTTGTTATCTCCTTTCCATTGGCTTTGGTTCAAATAAGCATGGAATCATAAATGAATAATGAAGCTATTTGAAACTACCCACAAATCTCAAAAAACTGAAGCAGGACAGCTGACATAATCCGATAAATAAGGTACTTAGGAATATTATTAGAGCGTAGTAACTAGGATTATTTCCATATTTAGACAACCGCGCCGGTCAAAAATCTCAGGATTTTTTGACCGGCGCACTTATACCCAACGGAAAGTGGTTTGCGAAAAGGGGGCCGGGGTTTATTCACCGGGTGACTTTGAGTTACCGGAGAATAGCGCAAGTGGTTCACATTTTTCGCAAACTACTTTCCGTTGGGTATATTTTGGGTGGGGAGTGGGAGAAAGATCAACACATTAAAATTAAAATACAATTATAGCCGCAGCGTATCGAAAAAATCGAGATAGAAAATGGCAAAATTGACGGAGGATGTTGAGTAAAAGGCCCAGTGGGCCTTAATCTTTGTAGCCTTGGCGAATTTAATCGGGCGCCCGGCCCAGCGGGCCGGAATTTATTCGATTATGATACCGGCCCGATGGGCCGGACGAAATATCCTGGGCATTTCTACAAAGATTTAGGCCCGCTGGGCCTTTTGGTACAATCCATTCTAATGTGGCTTTTTCCATTTTTCTATCCCGATGTCATTCGGGACGCTCTACCAGCTGAGCTAATTCTTTATTTTAACCGTCGTAGCCTTGGCGTAGAAGGTTACCCGCCTTTGATAAAACTTCAGCGGGCAAACAAAAAAGCCCCATCTTTTTCAAGATGAGGCTCTGTGGAGGATAACGGATTCGAACCGATGACCTCTTGCATGCCATGCAAGCGCTCTACCAGCTGAGCTAATCCCCCTTTCAGGGACGCAAATGTAAAACCCTACTAACCAAATCAGCAAGGATTTTTCAAAAAAAAGCCCAACTCAAAAATCCGCCAGTGTGGTGGCGGTCAATTGGGCCAATGCGCTGTCGTGTTGTTCCTGGTTGGGCGCTTTACCGTGCCATTTGTGCGTACCCTGCATGAAGTCTACTCCGTAGCCCATTTCGGTCTTCATCAGGATGACCACGGGTTTGCCCTTGCCGCTGCGGCGTTTGGCCTTGCGCAACATGGCCACCATGGCGTCCATGTCATTGCCTTTTTCCAAAATCAGCACATCCCAGCCAAAAGCTTTCCATTTGGCGGGCAAACTGTCGAGGCTCATCACGGCGCTGGTAGGACCATCAATTTGTTGGCCATTCCAGTCCACCGCCACAATCAGGTTGTCCACTTTGTGGTGCGCGGCCGACATGATGGCTTCCCAGCATTGACCTTCGTCGAGCTCGCCGTCGCCCGTGAGGCAGTAAACCCAGCGGTTGTCGCCGTCCAATCGTTTGGCCAGGGCCGCGCCAATGGCGGCGGAGATGCCCTGCCCCAAGGATCCGGAAGCGATGCGGATGCCAGGCAATCCTTCATGCGTGGCCGGGTGGCCTTGCAGACGGGAATTGAGTTTGCGGAAGGTTTTGAGTTCCGCCACGGGGAAATACCCAGTGCGGGCCAGTACGGAATACCACACGGGCGAGATATGCCCGTTGGACAGGAAGAACATATCCTGTCCTTTGCCATCCATTTTGAAAGGTTTGGGTTTGTGTTTCATCACATTCCCGTACAGCGCCACAAAATATTCCACGCAGCCAAGCGAGCCGCCAGGGTGTCCGCTTTGGCAGTTGAATACCATGCGGATGATATCGCGGCGAGTTTGTACCGCTTGGTCTTTTAGTTTGGAAAAATCAGCCATGTGGTTGGTGAGTGGATGGTTGGATGGTTGGTGACTGGTTGATTGGTGATTGGTTGATTGGTGACTGGTTGACTGGTGATTGTTGATTGGTGATTAGGTTGCCAATCTCAACTCGAATACTCGGTTCGAAGCCAACCAGTCACTAATCACCAATCAACCAGTAACCAATCAACCAGTCACCATCCAATCGGCGGCAAAGATAGAAACTTGGACAAAAGAAAAAAGGCTGCCCCGCGGGATGCGAGACAGCCATTGCTATGCATGGTTAGGCTGCGATGTGCCAATGTTGAAAAATAGCCGCAAAACGGCCAGTTTTTTATGAATTAGCTCCAGATGTTCGGAATTACCAGCGTCTGGCCTACTTCGATTTCGTCAGGATCTTTGAGTACGTCGCGGTTGGCGTCGAAAATCTCCTTGTATTTCATCATGTTTTCCTTGCCGTAGTAGTGGATGGCGATTTTGCTGAGGCTGTCGCCTTTTTCTACCGTGTGCTTGGTGTAGTAGTTGGTGTTGGCTACCTGGATATCGGCTACCACGTCGGTAGGGTTGGAGCCACCAATGGCTTTGATGGCATCCCAAATTTGATCTTTTTGGTAGGTATCTTCAGCCGTTCCCCAGATGCGGAGCACGCCATCTGCACCTTCTTCAACTTTACCGTTGCTGATGCCAAGTTTCTCGCCCAGGGAGAGTACGCTGGAGTATTTGTCTTTTACTGCCATGATTTGAATGGAAATTTTAGTGTGTTGTACTTTTTGCAAAATTGCGGGGTATAGACGAAGCGCGCTATACAGGTCACTTTTTTTAGACTCTAAAGGTAGGTAGTTTTGAAAAAGAGCAGGGAAGAACCAGCTTTTTTTCTTAATTTTTTAACGTGTGCCGGGATAGCGGTAATCCTCCAACCATCCGCTTTTTTGGTCCGTAGCCAGACATTTTCCCACAGACCTGAATACCCAAAACAACCCCAGCCGAAACCCATGCGTCCAACCATTCAAAATCCAACAACATGACTCGCCTGTTTATACTACTGCTATTGCCCAGTTTTGTCGCTGCCCAGGGACCGCTCGACGGTTATTTGAAGGGGAAAGGGGTGCTCGACCTGGCCCCTTCTTTTTCGCTGAACTCCGCAAAAAAATTCGAAGGGGCCGGCGGCAAACGTTACGACGAACCCTATAAAGGCCAGATGTTCAGCCTGTTTGCGGAATACGGGCTGACCGAAAAATTCGACCTCGTGGCAACGGCCGCTGCGGTATTCACCCCCGTGCAAGGTGGCTTGCAGGATGGCGGACTTTTTGTCAAATACCGCCCCGTGTATGCGCCCATGGGGAAAGCGGGCAAACTTGGGGTCATTTTTGGCACAGGCGCGAGTTTCCCCATCGGGAATTATGAGCCCACCGCCACAGGAGCGCTCGGACAAAATGCCGTGACCGTGCCGGCCAAACTGATTGTTCAATGGGAAACGCCCCTTGGGCTATTCATCAACGCAACTGGGGGCTACAATTTTCGGCTCGATGCCTTGAAAGAAGCGGATATTGATATCATCCGAAAACAACGGGCTGACTACGAACCCATTGATCCTCAAAACTTTACAACGTTTTTGGTGAAAATTGGATTCCCCGCCAAACATTTCTACCTCGATGGCTGGGCCGAATGGCAACACACTTCGGGCGGGGCGGATTATGTCCAAAACGTGCCGGATTTGCCACAGGCCTACGGCGTATCGTACACCCAAATTGGCGGCACCGCCTATTATTCCGATACCGGTAAAACCGGTTTTTACCTCAGCGGCGGCTACATCCTCAGCGGCCGGAATACCAGCTTGATTCAGCGGATTACGTTTGGG
Source organism: Saprospiraceae bacterium (assembly GCA_022842255.1). GTDB lineage: Bacteria > Bacteroidota > Bacteroidia > Chitinophagales > Saprospiraceae > M3007. Next base: position 7,113 of record JALHPW010000001.1, read on the forward strand.
ATGGTGTTTAAATTGGGTTGATTTGTTTAGTTGGGGATTTGGGGATTTGTTGTGCCCGGGCTGGTTATTTGTGCCTACCGTTTGGACAATACAAATACCAAGCTCAGGCACAACAAATCCCCAAATCCCCAACTAAACAAATCCACAATCAACCCTATTTCGGTACCCGAATCTGATAAGTTTTCCCCTCCTTATTGGTGAGTTTGCTGTCGATCAGCCAAGGGTTGTAGAGTTTGAGCATCCGGTAATTGGTGCCGTGTTCGCGGGCGAAATCGCCCCAATTGGCCACGGCGCCTTTTACTTCCACGGTTTTGTAGTCCGTAAGCGCCGGGTAGAGGTGTTCTTTTTCCACCACGTACTCGTACTCTTCGGGGTGTTCCATCACTTCTTTGATGGCCACGATGCGGAAGGGATAACGCATGGTTTCGTCGGCGGCGAGGTTGAGCTCAAAGAAGTTTTTGGCGCGTTGTTTGGCCATTTCTTCGATGATCCGACCGGGTCCGCCGTTGTATGCGGCTGCGGCCAGGGTCCAGGAGCCCAACCGTTCCTTTTCTTTTTTCATGTATTTGCAGGCGGCGCGGGTGGCTTTTTCCAGGTGGTAGCGCTCGTCTACCTCACTGTTCACCTCGAGGCCATAGCCTCCAGCGGCTTCCTTCATAAATTGCCAAACCCCACGTGCCCCGGCAGGGGAAATGGCGTTAGAAAGCGCGCTTTCAGCCACCGCGAGGTATTTCAAATCGCTCGGCGCCCCTTCTTCCTTGATGATGGGTTCGATGATGGGGAAGATGGCGTTGGCGCGTTTCACGGCGAGGATGGTCTGGGAGTGGAAATAGACGTTGCGCAGGAGTTCGGCATCCAATCGCTGGCGCACATCCCAGTTGTCCATCGGGAATTTTTCCCCACAAAAATCAAAGTCCTTGTCGAGGTTGACGGAACGCACACGCTGCTCGGTTTTATCACCCTCGTTTTTGAAGGAAGAAACAAAAAAAGCAAGGAAGCCAACAGCGAATAACGTGTTGACAATCAGAAGGATACGGGTGTGGGATGGAATATTCATGCGCAATGATTTTGTGTAGAACGCTGAGCCAGCGCCTGATATTTTTTGGGGAAAAACTTTACAAACGTACGGCTTCCAAAACAAAAGAGGCTGATTCTGGGGTTGATTGGGTTTATGGGGTTGATAAGGGTTTATATTTTCGCTCAAAAAGCGGGGATTTCCCACTTTACAGGACTCAAATATAAACCCTCATCAACCCTATAAACCCAATCAACCCCAAGAACCAGCCTCCAAATACCAGATTGCCTATCTTATTTTACCTCTTCGGCCTTTTTGCCTGCTGCTTTGATCAAGATAAACAATGCAGTGCCGACAATAAGGAAGTTGATGATGGCATTGAGGAAATTGCCAATCAAGACATTTCCGACCATCATGCTTGAAAAATCAGGGGTTCCAGCAATCATCCCAATAATAGGCATGATCACATCGGCCACCAAGGAGTCGATGATTTTTTGAAAGGCGCCAGCGATAATGACGGCAACGGCCAATGCCAATACATCGCCGCGAAAAAGAAAGGCTTTTAGTTCGCTAATCATGTGCGTTCGTTTTGTTAAAGATGTGATTGTGTAAATGTTTTGCAGCGGTAAATGTAGGCACAGCTACATTATGGCCAAATTTTTTAAGGGGAAATCTATTGTTTTACTACTTTTTTACAAAATCCTGCCCCGTTTTTCCCGGTCATTTTGAGCAGATAAATCCCTGACGATAGTCCGTTTCCCTCCAGTTCAAAGCTTTGTTTTCCGGCGGGCAATTCCCCGGCAAACAGTGTTCTCAATCGTTTGCCCGACAAATCGAACAACTCCAATTTTGCGCTTTGTTTTTCAAAAGTTGAGAAAGAAACCTGCGATTTTTGGGTAAAAGGACTTGGGTTGATTTGCACCTGTTCAATTTTTGGTGCGGTAGAAGTGCTGGATGGCACCGGCAATTCCGCCCGGAACATGGAGCGGCCAAAAGTAGCCGCCGCCAGGGTCCTGCTTGGCGCATGGAACGTCAAATCTGTGACCGGTGCGGTGGGGAGGCCTACGTTGCAGGGCTGCCAATCGATGCCCCCGTCTTTGGTGCCAAACACCCCAACATCGGTCCCGATATACCAGGCGTTGTTTGCATCCGCAGGGTCTATGATGAGGTCGTTTACGGGCACATCTGGAAGGTTCCCGCCCACATTTTGCCAGGTTTGGCCCTTGTCGGTGCTCAGATAAACATGCGCCAAATCATCCGCATGGCGATACCCGGACAGGCAAACCAGCACAAATTGTTCATTGCTGGGATGGGCCACCACCCGCGTAATCCAACGTTTGGGAAGACTGGCCGACACCTTGGTCCAGTTGCTGCCGCCATTGCTGGTCACCCAAACATTGCCATCGTCGGTGCCTACCCAAATCACTCCCGTATTCGCCGGCGAAACCGAAATGGTGGTGATGCTGCCGTAACGCACGCCGTTTTGCCCCGTCGGACCATTGCTGAGGTCATTGCTGATGGCCGTCCAGTTGAGGCCTGCATTGGTGGATTTAAACACTTTCTCCGCCCCGATGTACATCACATTGGGGTTGTTGGGGTCAAACACATACGGCGTGTTCCAGTTATACCGACTGCTTGCGGGCGCACTGGCGCCATTGGTCCCGTAAAAACCGCCGTATTGAGATTCCACGTAGAAAATAGAATTGTCCTGTGGGTTCACCAAGGTCACAAAACCGTCGCCGCCGCCAATGGTCTCCCAGTCGTCCAATCCGCCAGTAAGGGTTCGCCAGGTGCCATTGTCCTGCGCGCCGCCATAAAAATTGTCGGGGTTTTGAAAATCAATCTCCGAGGTATAAAACTGCGTGATGGGGAAGGGACGGTGCTCCCAGCTAGCCCCCGCATCGGTGGAGATAAGGATGCCGCCGTCGTTGCCCACTACCTGAAAATCAGGGTTGGCTGGATGGATGTACAGGGCATGATAGTCGGCATGGAGATACTCTGAAACGCCCGACCAGGTTTGGCCGCCATCGTAGGTTTTGGCCCAATCCAACCCCAGGGTATAAACCTCTTCAGGGGCCGTTGGATGCACCCGGACTTGACCAAACCACCAGCCAAAACCGGGATAACCTGGGTCGCCACCGCTGAGCAAGGACCAGGCATTGCCATGGTTCGTACTCTTGTAAACCCCTTTGAAAGCGCCGCCCTCATCCGCATAAATCGCGTATAAAATGCTTGGTTCCGAAGGACTTATCGCAATGCCAATACGGCCAAGGTTGTTGGCAGGCAAACCCGTGGTAAGTTTTGTCCAGTTGTCGCCACCATCGGTGCTGCGCCAAATCCCGCAACCGGGGCCGCCATACACGCGTTTGTTCGGCCGACGGGTGCGCTGCCAGGTCACCGCAAAAACCGTGTCTGGGTCGAGTGGGTGAATGGCGAGGTCAATCCCGCCGGTGGAATCGTTGACAAAGAGTGTTTTTTCCCAACTCGCGCCACCGTCTTCCGTACGGTAAATGCCGCGTTCGGCATTGTTGTCAAAAAGATGGCCCATGGCGGCAACAAAAATCCGGTTTGGATTTTCGGGGTCCACTTCAATACGTCCGATGCTGCCCGTTTCTTCCAAACCAAGCGAGGTCCAGGAAGTGCCGGCGTCGTTGCTTTTAAACACGCCCCGACCGTCGTAGGTAATCGAGCCGCCGCCGCCGTTGGGTTCGCCCGTGCCGACGTAAAGGGTGTTTTTGTCGGAGGGGTCAATCGCCAAATCGCCGATGCTCAGGCTGGGCAGATTGTCCGTGATGGGAAACCAGTTATTGCCTGCATCCGCCGATTTCCAGACCCCACCGGAGGCGGCAGCGGCGTAAATCGTCTGCAAATCCGTGTGGTGCATGGCCACGTCCGTGATGCGCCCACTGACATTGGTGGGTCCGGCGAGTTCCCACTCAAAGTTGTTGTCACGCGCTACGGCCTGACTTTTCACCTGTCCCAGCGCTTGGTAAAAAGCCTTGGAAGGCACCGTGCCGTAGGGGAAAGCGCGTTGGGCCCAGAGATAATCGGAAGGCTCGGGGCCCTCCCGGTGGTGGGTGGACTGCTTAATGGGTGATTCGTATTGGGTAGTAAGGGAAGCCCAAAGACACAGTCCAAGCAATGTGATACCAATGGCGGGGAACAGGATTTTTTTCATGGTTATACTGTGATGAAATTGATTTTAATGATTTGATTGATGTAATTCTGTGATTTTAAGATGATTATAAAACTCTGGCATTCAAAATCACTTTGCGTTGACTATAGGTAGATTTAGCAATGGGTAAAAGTACGTTTCCACGGATTTCTTCTGATTTGAAATCCATTGTTCGTTGGTATTGGCAAAAAACGAGGTGTAAAGCAGCTGGTTATCCCAATTGCAACCCACGCCAATCCTCCTCCGTATCCACATCTGTCAACAGGGGCAAAAACGCGCAGGTCTTCCCAACGGCCCTTATTTTTTCAAGGGTCTTTTCCCGGACCGATTCGGTGCTCCACTCGATATCTCGAAAGACTGTGGGGTCAAACGTATTCATGCCAATCAGGTAATAACCACCATCAGGCACTGGCCCGAGCACAAAATCATTTGAATCCAGGAGCGCAAATGCTTGCTCCAGCACCTCGCCACTCAGTTCAGGGCAATCACTGCCAATGATGGCCACCTTGCTGGCACCGGCCTCAAAAGCCTTTTTGAAAGCCGCTTCCATCCGTTCGCCTAGGTCGCCGGGGGATTGGGTCTGTTTTTGGAAATATTCGGGTAGCCATGCATCCTGTTCGTCCACAAAATCACTGTACAGCAGCCAGCGTGCTGCGGCGCAACCCAACGCAGCGAGTCGTGTTTTTTCCAGCAGGATTTGGTAAATACGCAGGGCTTCCTCGTCGCCAAGGGTACGGGCCAGACGGGTTTTTACTTTGCCCAGTTGTGGATTCCGGATAAAAATCAGGAGGGTGTTTTTCATTTGCCAGCCTGTCCCCGACGGTTTATCGGCAATTTCACGGTGAAGGTGGTGCCTTTGCCAAGTTCGGATCGTTTAACAAAAATGCGCCCGCCGTGATATTCCACCATGATGCGCCTTGCCAGCGAAAGGCCGAGTCCCCAGCCCCGTGTTTTGGTGCTGTAACCGGGTTTGAACACCGTGCTGTGTTTGCCAGAAGGGATGCCTTTGCCCGTGTCGCTGACGTCGATACAGGCCCAGCGGCTTTCCTCGTATACAATGGCACTTATGGTTCCTTCCCCACTTTCCATGGCGTCGATTGCATTGCGGAGCAGGTTTTCGATTACCCAATCAAAAAGGGGCGGGTTCAAAAACACCATCAACGGGGCTTGTTCTTCCGGTTTGGGAAATTCAAAAACGGTTTTGCGCGGCGCGCGACGTTGCATGTAGGCCCGGCATCCCTCCAGTTGTTCGTACAGGTTGACGGGGCTTAGTTCGGGGGTAGCGCCAATCTTTGAAAAGCGGTCGGCTACCAATTCTAATCGGGTGACGTCGTTGCGCAGTTCGCTGAGCATTTCCTGGTTGTCCGGCCGATCTTCATTGATGTCTTTCAGGGTCTCAATCCACCCCAGAATGGCCGTGATGGGAGTACCCAGTTGGTGGGCGGTTTCTTTGGCCATGCCCAACCACACCTTGTTTTGTTCCACCCGCCGGGAGGCACTAAACCCCGCGTAGCCGAAGCCGATGAACACCCCAATCAGGAACAATTGAATATAAGGATACCATTCCAGCAATTTCAGCAAGGTCGATTTCCCGTACATCACAATCTGAAGGTCGTCGCCCACGGGCACGTGAATAGTATCGGCTTTTTCAGCAATCATCCCATCGTACACCCGCTTCAATGCTTCGGTTGAAATACTGTCGTTTTCGTCCTCTCCCACATTGGTATACCCGTCTATCCCACCGCGCTCGTTGAGCAGGAGAATGGGCACGGTGGTATTGCTTTGTACTACTTTGAGTTGGAAACTGATATCACAATAAAAGGACTGGTAGGGGTCGCCTCCAGAACTGGCAAGGGTACGCTGGGCCTCCAAATACTGTTCTACCTGTTGTTTTTCACGTTCCGCAAGTTGGTCGCCCAGATAGCGCGTATAGGCCAGGGAGAGGATCACAATAAGCGTGCCCCCTGCAGCCAGGTACCATTTCCAATACGATTTTCGAGTATAAATGTCCATTTTAACGCGAAAAGGTAGCGTGATTTTGCATTTTCAAAAGCAAAAACGCTTCAAAGTTTCTTTTAGCATATCCTTGAAAAAACGCAGCCCGGCAGGCTTTTGAAACCTGTCGGGCTGGTTAAGAGGCTGTGTCAAAAGGTTGATTTGGGTTTATAGGGTTGATGAAGGTTGATAATTGCACCCTGAAAATGGACAATTCCGCCTTTTTTGAGTCCAATTATCAACCTTCATCAACCCTATAAACCCTCATCAACCTATTAAGGCTGCCTATTCTACTTCAACTGGAAGTTGAATGTTATCGTACCACATTGTTGGTCGGCACTGGAAGAAGCGAAGCGATAGCCACGTGCTGCTTGCAACGCTTTGCTTTTCAATTCGCTATCACTGGTGGTTGAACCGCGTTGGGTATAATCGGCGCTCACGATGTTGCCGTTTTTATCCACGCAGACCTCAATAACCACCTTACCACTTTTCTGGGAGTTGTCATTGACGGCGCCACGTTTTACCACAGCGCGACCGCCCAGACCACCGCCAATCGAGGCGCCTGTTCCCGTGCCGGAGCCACCACCGGAACCGCCGCCATCCCCATTGCTTTTGCCAAATGGGTTGTCGCCAGTACCGCCATTGATTCCACCATTGCCGGGTTTGCCGCCGCCGCCTGCGCCTTGGCCGGTGCCGCCAGGTTTGCCAAATGCACTACCGGCGTTGTTTTTAACCCGGTCTTTTTTGGCTTGTTCTTCACGTTTGGCTTGCTCAGCGGCTTGTTGCTGACGCCTGGCCTCCTCCTGACGGGCTTGTTCCTGACGAGTGGCTTCCTCCCGCTGTTTGCGTTCCTGTTCTTTTTGCTGGCGAATGGCCGCTACTTCAGGGTCGCTGGTAGTGGGGGTAGGCGGAGGGGGAGTGGCCTGCGATTTTGTAGGCGCAGGCTCAGGTGTGGAAGCGGCGGGTGTGCTTGGGGTAGCCGCTTCTTCCTCACCAAGGGGCGTGTAGTCGTCGTTCATGCCCTTGTCGGGCTCGCCAGCCGCTGCATTGTCGCCCCCGCCGCCGCCAAAGTCAAGTACAATTGCGGCAGGTTCGGTAATGGGTGGCGCAGCGCTGAAAGTATAGAAAATCAGGCACAACAAAAGCGCCGCATGGAAAACCAAACTTCCAATGGCTGCTTTGGTGCGATTTTCTTCCTGATTTGCTTGATTTACAATGGCTTTCATATCAAAATACCGTTTTGGGAATGGATGCTTTCAGGGTCTGGATTACATAATCCTAGGCGAAATAAATTTTGCGCTACTTTCCAGGTATGGCCTTGGGGTCGGTTGCGAGAATGGTTTTCAATTGTAGACGGTTGGCTACATCCAGAACGGTTACCACGTTCTCGATGGGCGTTCCTTTTTCTGCCACCACGGTAATGGTGGTTGTTTTGATGTCCTTACCCATGGACTTGATTTTTGCTTTCAGGCCATTTTCCAAAGCGGCTTCGGCAATGGGTTTAGCGTCGAGGTAAAATTTGCCCGAAGCATCAATGGACACTGCGAGTGCTGGCGAAGCCATCGAGGTACTGCTACTGGATGGCAACGAAAGGTTGAGTGCGTTGGGGGTCACGAACTTGGAAGTGAGCATGAAGAACATCAGCAGCAGGAAGATGACGTCGATCATGGCTGCAAGGCTGAATTCCGGCTCTACTCGTTGGCGGCGTTTGAGTCCCATATTTCTTTAATGATGATTGATAAATGATGAATGATGAATGGAGACCAGGAATGAGAAACGATGTGCCGAACTATCTTCGGATTTATCATTTATCATTCATAATTCATCATTCTTATCGAGAAGGTTCTTGCAACAGGTCCATAAACTGAACCGCAGTGTACTCCATTTTGAAAATAACCTTGTCGAGGTTGGTCACCAAAAGGTTGAAGCCTGCCATCGCGATAATGGAAACAAACAAACCCGCGGCCGTGGCCGTGAGGGCGTGGTAGATACCGTTGGAAAGTACTTGTGGCGTGATGTTGGTCGCCGAAGCCATGTCTTGGAAGGAGATAATCAGACCGATTACCGTACCCAACAGACCAATCGTCGGTGCGATACCGGAGATAGAGGCCAGGGTGGATAGGTTTTTTTCGAGTTTGAGCAGCTCCAGGTTGCCTACATTTTCGATGGATTTATTGATGTCGTCCAAAGGTTTGCCGATGCGGTCGAGGCCTTTTTCTACCATGCGGGCCATGGGGGCATCCACACTTTGGCAAAGGGCTTTGGCAGCTTGCAGGTTGCCACTTTCCACACTGGCGCGAATGGAGTTCATGAAGTTGTGGTCCACATGTCCAGCGCGGGTAAGGGTAAAATAGCGCTCGATGATGATGTAAACGGCCACGATGGAAAGGAGGAAGAGTACAGTCATCACAATAAGGCCAGAGGTGCTACTGCCAAGGATGATGTCTATCAGGCTTTTCGATTCGGTTGCGGCGGCGGTTGTTCCCTCTTTCGCGGCAAGTTGGAGGAAGAAGAAAGAGGAGAGAAATGCGTTGATTGTCATAGACGTTCGGTGCTGTTAGTTTGGTGAAACCGGTTGCTTTCTTTTTAAGGTGATGCGAACGCCAAAAGTAGAGTCTTTTGTATCTGTACAAGAAATTTCCTTAACATTTTTGCCGCATAGGGGCTTTTTTGCCATCCGAGCGACATAAAACCCTCATTCGCAGCCCTGTTTTCGGCGCGTATCGATGATGTATTGGATTTTCCAGCCCTCGGTGGTTTTCACCAGCTGGAAGGAATTGGTGCCGCAATGCGAACGTTTCCCGTTGATATAGAAGGAATAGGGTGTCCAAACACTGGCCAGCGATTTTTCGGCATGGATTGCTTCAAATTTGATGCGTTCGTCGTATTGGTCGGTGCTTGGGGTGGACACCATTGCCACAAAATCGGCATATTCTTGGGTGTACACCTGAAATTTACCTTCCTTGTCGGCCATGTAGGTTTGCAGTACCATGGTGGGCGTGCAGCTGCTCTTGAGGAGCGCCGTATCGCCTTTTTCCATGCCTTCGAAAAAACGGTTGATGACGGCTTTGATGGCCTTGTCCTGGTTTTCAGGTTTGGCCTTTTGGGCCATGGAGCGGGGGCAAAATGCCAAGAGTGCGAAAAAAGTCAGCGCGAAATGGATACTTTTCATGTTCAAAAAAGAATTTTGCCAAAAGTCGAACGATGCCAGCGCTTGCTCGCCCAAAATAGCCCGAACGTCTTTTTGAACCGCTGTTCAACCAATTTAACCCCTTGATTCGCCGCTCAACACCTACGAATATGAACCTAAAGGATTTTTACACTTTACTCACCCGACTCTTTCTTGGTTATGTGTTCTTTTCTTCGGGGCTTTGCAAATTGGCGGATGGTCATTTTGGTCAACTCATTGGTCCGCCGTTCCTGATTGCAGACCTGGAGCCCTATCGTTTAGGTGGATTTGCCGTGTTTTTGGCCTTTTCTCAGACAATGACCGGGGCTTTGGTGTTGAGCCAACGTTGGTCTTTGTTGGGCTTGGTCATGCTCGTGCCCATGAATGCGTCTATTCTCGCTGCCACCCTTTCTATGCAGTGGCAAGGCACACCTTTTGTAAATACTTTTTTGTTGATTATCAATGTTTTGGCATTGGTTTACGAATGGAAAACGCTTCGGTTTTTCCTGCTGCCCGAAACACAAGAAGCCCGGCTTCCGACTCGTACGCAGCAGCTTTTTCCGAATTTTTGGGTAGCAGCAGGGGTTGTAGCGGCCGCATTGGTAGCAGCC
>JALHPW010000001.1:17087-18510 GCA_022842255.1 Saprospiraceae bacterium
AGCAGCCGTAGCGGCGCGATTTTCCCAGCCTCTTTTGTTGGTCTTTGGGGTTGCAACATTGGTGCTGGCCTGGGTAAATGTTTGGCGATCCGTTAAAATTTCCTGGTGGGCGAAAACTACCTTGGCAGCTTCCTTGTTCGCAGTGGTGAGCCTTGCTATGACCGAATTGCTGAGCCAGTGGAAGGTCAACGTATTTATTCCGTTAGTGGGTGGGGTAGTAGCTGCGACACTGGCTACTGCCGTCAAGACCCTGCTTGTTTGGTTTTCCAAACAAAAGCAAATGGTTTGAACCCGCTACCTTTGCAGTCATTATGAAATCCTCTTTCGAACAACTCGTCCAGTCTGACATCCCCGTATTAATCGACTTCTGGGCTACCTGGTGTGGACCCTGTCGGGCCATGGGACCCGTACTCGACGAACTAAAGGCCGATCTTGGCGAACGGGTGCGCATCATCAAAATTGATGTGGACCAAAACACCGACCTCGCCGTGCAGATGAAGGTAATGGGCGTGCCCACGTTCATGATCTATAAAAATGGCGAACGGCTCTGGCACGATGCCGGGACCTTCACCAAGGAAACCCTGAAAAAAAAGATTGAAGATGCTGAAAGTCAGTGATTTGCCGCTGGGTATTGTGGTGTCGTTTGCCATGCTGCTTGCCTGTGGAAACGCAGACACTTCTGTTCCGCCGAGCAGTTCCGCAGCAGCTCCAGTGACCGCTCGGCAGCGCGTGGACTCCTTGCCCCCCTCCACGCTGGTGAGTAAGGAGTATTTGTTGGGTAAATTCAACCCCGCCCAACACCCCGATTTTGTGACGGTGGGCAAACCTTACAGCGAAAAACCGGGCATGATGCTGCGAAAAGAGGCTTTCGAGGCCTTTAAAAAGATGTGGGATAGTGCTCGGAAAGCGGGCATTCCGCTCAATATCATCTCTTCTACCCGGACTTTTGAGCAGCAAAAAGGCATCTGGGAGGGCAAATGGAACCGCTTTGCCAAAGATGCCCCGGAACCCAAAGACCGCGCCTTGAAAATCCTGGAATACTCCTCCATGCCCGGCTCATCGCGTCACCACTGGGGCACTGATATTGATTTGAACGACTTGAACAACAGCGCTTTTGAACGCGGTGGAAAACACGAAAAAGTGTATCAATGGCTCGCTGAACACGCCCACGAATTTGGCTTTTGCCAGCCCTACTCTGCCGGAAGAGCGAACGGATATCAGGAGGAAAAATGGCATTGGAGCTATACCCCGCTGAGCAAACCTTTCCTCACGCAGTACAAAACGAACATCATCGATGCCGATATTCAGGGCTTTTTGGGTTCTAACCTCGCCGCGGAAATCGGTGCCGTGAGACATTATGTGCTGGGAATCAACCTGTCTTGCACGGAATAGGGTTTGAATTACGAATTACGAAGTGCGAAGT
>JALHPW010000001.1:18520-30556 GCA_022842255.1 Saprospiraceae bacterium
GGGCTCGGTTGTAATTCGTAATTCGCACTTCGTAATTCGTAACTAGTTACCAATTTCCACAAAATTGCGCGGTGTCTCGTAAAGCCGCACGTGGAGGTCGTACGTTTCGGGCAAATGCTCGCGTAAGATGCGCCAGATAACCAGGCAAATATTTTCGGCCGATGGGATCAGCTCACGAAACTCTTCGGTGTCCACATTCAGGTTTTTGTGGTCGAAACGAGCTTCAATTTCATGTTTGATTACCTGAGCGAGCCAACCCAAATCTACCACCATCCCTGTTTCGGGGTCTATTTCGCCCGTCACCCGCACTTCCATTTCGTAGTTGTGGCCATGGTAATTGGGGTTGTTGCAGAGCCCAAAGACGGCCTTGTTTTTTTCGTCTGACCATTTTGGATTGTGCAAACGGTGTGCGGCGTTGAAATGGGCTCGACGGGTTACGGAAACTTTCATGCAGAGGTGGATTTGTGTAATTGGTGATTTGAGGATTTGGGGGTAAACACTCCGTCGGGGGAGATGTTGAGAAAAGCCAAACAAGTTTTTTTGAGGCAACGCCTGGCTTCAAGAATACGTCCCAGCCTCGGCGTTACTTTGTCTGTGGATTTGAATCAATTTTTGGCACTTTGGAAACATGGGTCGTTCGGACCAGAAACTTCCCGAAAGTTTGGAGCTTTTGGGAAGGTACTGCTGCTTTGGATGCTTCCGATTGCCTTAAACGCCCAATTTTCCAACCTCCGGGAGCGGGTCCTGGATGCGCAAAAACCGGTGCAAATCCTTGATTCCCTTACGGTTGGCACGCCATTGTTATCTGTGTCTGATGTTTTTTCCGGACAAAATCTGGATACACGGTTTTTTTTGTTGGAAAACAACCTGTTCCGTACCGACACCGCTGCACTGCGTGCGGCATATCCGGAATGCAGCAAAATCCTGATAAAGTACCGCGTGCTGCCGTTCAACCTCGGCGCAAAAATCAGCCGACTCGATACCTTGGCCATCCGCCGTCGGGTGAACGACAATGCCATTGAATTTGATTACGAACCCTACCAGCCCAACAAACCACTCTGGGAACAAAGCGGCCTTTCTTCCTCGGGCGCCTATACGCGCGGACTTTCGTTTGGGAATAGCCAAAACTTGGTTTTCAATTCAAATCTCAACCTCCAGCTCAACGGGAAACTTGGCAACGACCTCGAACTCACCGCCGCCCTTTCCGACAATACCATCCCGCTTCAACCCGATGGCACCACCCGCCAACTCCAGGAGTTCGACCGCATTTTTATCCAACTAAAACGGAAAAACGCCACACTCACCGCAGGCGATTTCGACCTCACGCGCCCGGACGGATACTTTTCCAACTATTTCAAACGGCTGCAGGGCGCTATGGTTACCGTTGAAAGTATCAAGTTCCAAGACAAAAGTATCAAGTCAAAAGTATCAAGTTCAAAGTCGCCCAATATCCCAATATCCCAATATCCATTAATGAACCTCCGTGCCGCTGCGGCCATTTCCAGGGGCAAATTTGCTCGACAAACCATTCAAGGGCAGGAGGGAAACCAGGGCCCGTATCGTTTGCAAGGTGCTGAAGGCGAACGGTTTATCATTGTTTTGGCCGGCACCGAGAAGGTTTTTGCGGATGGTCAGCTTCTGCGCCGTGGACAGGAGGATGATTACACGATTGATTATAATTTGGGTGAGTTGAGTTTTACCCCACGGCGATTGATTACCAAAGATATCCGCATCATCGTCGAGTTTGAATACGCTGTGCAGACCTATCTGCGCTCCACCATCGCGGCCAATGCGAGCTGGCAAATGCCGCGCGCCAAGGTCTTTTTTAACCTGTATTCCGAACAAGACAGTCGCAACAACGGCGGCGCACAGGAGCTCTCTCCGGGCGACCGCAGTCGCTTGGCACAGGTCGGCGATGACCTGCAGAACGCTTATGCGCCGGGCATTGATACGCTGGACACCTTTGATCCTTCGCGGGTGCTTTATCGCCTGATAGACACCGTATTATGTGGTCAGCCGAGGCAGATTCTGGTTTACAGCACAAACCCTGATTCCGCGATTTACGCAGCAAGGTTCACCGAAGTGCCCAGCGGGCAGGGCAACTACGTGCTGGCGCTCACCGCCGCCAATGGCCGTGTGTTCCGCTGGAGTCCGCCCGATGTCTTGACTTGTCAGCCAACGGGCAATTTTGAGCCCATTGTGCGCTTGGTTGCCCCCGAAACGCGGCAATTGTACACGCTGGGTACTGATTTACAACCTTTCAAAAATTCAAAATTTCAGGCCGAAATTGCCCTGAGCAGTCGTGATTTGAACCGTTTTTCGCCCTTGGGCAATGCCGACAATGTGGGCCTGGCCAGTGTGTTGGGTTGGCGGCAGGGGTTTTCATTTGGTAAGCGAGGCGGTAGCACGGCGTTAACGCCGTCGGGACTTGTGCCGTTTACGGCGCGTGATTCGAGTGGTACGCGGGGCGTAAACGCCCGTTTTCCCGACGGCGTTAACGCCGTGCCACCACGCCAATGGCAAGGCGTTTTCTTCGCCAACTACGAATTTGCCGCCCGTGATTTCAGGCCCTTGAACCCCTATCGTCCGGCCGAGTTTGTACGCGACTGGAACATTGGCGCAACGCAGGATACCACCGCAGAGCATTTGGCAAAAGCGGGTATTTCCCTGGAAAAGAACAAGTTAGGGCAGATTCGGTATGAGTTTGGCGCGTTCCGGCGCGAAGGTTTTTACGATGGGTCAAGACATACCGGCGGTTGGAAAATTCAGCGTGGTGGTTGGGATTTTATGGGCGAGGCCAATCTATTGCAGACCGATGGCCAGGCGGAACGCAGCCGTTTTTCGCGCCCGAAAGCGGATTTTTCCAAAACGTTTTTTGTCCAAAAAGACAGCGCATCCCGACAAGCCTGGCTTAAGGTGGGGCTATATGTTGAACGTGAAAAAAACGCCCGTCATGCAGCCCAAGCCGACACCCTTTCCGGGACGAGTTTTTGGTACGATTTGATGCGTTTTTATTTCCAAACGCCTGAAAATCAAGGCCCCTGGCAGTTCGGCGGTCATCTTTCCCAACGCAATGATTTTGCCCCTGCCGGCAATTTATTCCAGCAAAACACCCAAGCCAACGACTTCAACTTGAACGGTTCCTGGAACAGTGCGGTACCCGGTGCACGGTTTACGGTACCCGGTGCACGGTCCCCGGTTGACGGTGGACGGGACAAGGCGAACCCTGATTCAATTCCGTCCACCGTAAACCGTGAACCGTCCACCGTGAACCGTCCACCGTCCACCGTGAACCGCCCACCGTCTACCGTCCACCAACTAAGCTGGGTATTGACCCTGCGCCGCTTGCGCATCTTAGAACCCGAACTCACCACCGAAGAGCCCCAAAATACCTACCTCGGCCGGGTAGATTACAGCCTTAGCACCTTAAAAAACGCATTGGCACTCACCACAGGTTATGAATTGGGCTCTGGCCAGAGTCCGCGGATTGAATTCAACTACCTGGCCGTGAACCCCGGTGAGGGACAATATTCCTGGATTGACCGCAACCAGGACAGCATTTTGCAGGTGGATGAGATGGAAATCGCGGTGTTTCAGGACCAGGCAAACTACGTGCGCGTGGCGGTGACCACCCCAGATTATGTGCGGACGAACAATGTGGGGTTGAACCAGACCCTGCGATTCGAACCGCGTCTGCTCTGGCCCACGGCAAAACGCGGCTGGCGGAGGCGTTTGGGGAAACTTTCCACCCAAAGCAGCTTGCAAATCAACCGCAGGACCTTCGCCGGGGTGAGCGGGATTCGGGCTTGGGACCCATTTCAGTCCGGCGTGGCCGACACTGCTTTGGCCACTTTGAGTTCAGCACTTCGGAATATCCTGTTCATCAATCGCGCCCAACCGGCCTGGGATGCCTCGATTTCGGCGGGCGATAATCGAAGTCAGTTGGCCTTGACCACAGGTTTTGAGCAACGCCGCGCCCGCGACTACGGGTTGCACCTGCGGGCAAATCTGAGTCGCCGCTGGAGTGCGGAAGCCGATTTTGCCAATTCGCTAAAAAGTAGTGAAAATCAGGCTTTTGCAAGCCGAAACTATGAACTGGAAGGCTGGGAGCTGGGCCCAAAAATGACCTGGCTGCCCAGTCGTGGTTTCCGCATTGTGGCCAACATGAAATGGGAAACCAGTCGCAACACCCTGCCCAGCGCCGAACGTGCCGAACAAACCAACTGGACCGCCGAGCTGACCTGGAACCCCGCTTCCAAGCCCAATGCCCAGGGATTTAAAGCCGCCACTTCGCTGCGTTTGAAGGGTACTTTTGCCGATGTGCGCTACACGGGCGCGCCGAACTCTGCCGTGGCGTTTGCCATGCTTGAAGGCCTGCAGGATGGCAAAAACTTCCTTTGGAATTTGAACCTGGATCGGCAGCTGTCAAAAGCTATGCAGCTCAGTTTGAATTATGAGGGGCGTAAAACTGGGGAGAATCGGGTGGTGCATGTGGCTCGGGCGCAGGTTCGGGCGGTGTTTTAGTTGATTGGTGGATTGGTGATTGGTTGACTGGTAAATGACCAGACAGTTAGTTTAGCTCTATGTTGGAGCTGTTGCGTCATTTGGTTTTAGACCCTGGTTTTATCTCAAAGTTGCTATTCAAGTGATATTTCCAATCGTCTGTGAATTCCAAATACAAACTACCATCTTCTGTTATCAAAATAAGTCCTTGGCGACCATTTGCGCAGTTGAATTCTTCCCAATTATTGATGAAAACCTTCCATTCCTATTGATTCAAGATAGGTAAGGTGTTGGTGCAAAAAATGCTTCTCGTTGTTGAAAAAGGACATGATAGTCAAATTGGCTTGATTAAAACTTGCTCGAGAGCACGACGCCCCAGCCTCCAGTGAATCTATTTAACCGGCTCCGTCCGCCACAACGCCACGGCCACTTCCGCTCCCAAACGCACATTGTTTAAAACCAGTTCAATATTCGTCTGCAAACTTCGGCCGCCGGTGAGGTTTTCGATTGTTGCCAATAAAAACGGTGTGATGGCTTTGCCTCGGATGCCCTGTTTTTCCGCTTCGGCCACGGCTTCGGCGATGGTTTTTTCCATCCAGTCGGCATCCAGTTGGTGTTCCTCTGGCACCGGGTTGGCAATCAATACCCCGCCGCGTGGGTCAATTTCCCATTTGGATTTCAACAAGTTGGCGATTTCCATCGGTGAATCCAATCGAAAATCCACACCAAAACCACTGCGTCGGGTATAAAACGCCGGAAAGTCCTCCGTCTGATAGCCTACTACCGGCACGCCCATGGTTTCCAGGTATTCAAGTGTGAGGCCCAGGTCGAGGATACTTTTGGCGCCTGCGCTCACTACCGCCACGGGTGTCTGTGCCAGTTCCTGCAAATCAGCGGAAATATCCATCGTAGTCGCCGCGCCGCGGTGTACGCCACCAATACCGCCGGTGGCAAAAATCCGGATGTCGGCGAGGTGGGCAATCATCATGGTGGAAGCTACCGTAGTGGCACCGTGTTTGCCCTGACTTACGAGGTAAGCCAAGTCCCGGCGACTGGCTTTTGGGATCTTTGCACCTTCTTTTCCGAGCAGTTCGATTTCGTCGGTACGCAGTCCGGCTGTCAATTTTCCGCCGATGATGGCACAGGTAGCGGGAGTAGCGCCGCTCTCCCGGACCATTTTTTCTACCCGTAAAGCCGTTTCCACATTTTGCGGAAAAGGCATGCCGTGGGCAATAATGGTGCTTTCCAGGGCTACTACAGGGCGGTTTTCTAGTAGTGCGGCCTGGACCTCTGGGTGGAGTGAAAGGTGCAAATTGAACATTGATAAAATTTTTCGTGGGCAAAGGTTGCTAATTTGAAAATACAGAAATTATCTTTGCACCCGCTTTTGGAAAAAAGCATTGCAAATGTCTCATTAGCTCAGTTGGTTAGAGCGGCGGACTGTTAATCCGTAGGTCCAAGGTTCAAGTCCTTGATGGGACGCTAAGCCACTCCGAATTTTCGGGGTGGCTTTTTTTTGACCATACCTCCGTTTGAGTGTGGTGGAACACGGATTGCACGGATGAGACACGGATTTTTTTTAGATCCGTTTAAATCCGTGTCTAATCCGTGCAATCCGTATTCCACCCCATTCCATCTCGTTTTTAAAAACATTTCAATCATGAGTCTCCTCACCGTTGGTACCGTCGCTTTTGACGACATCGAAACCCCTTCCGGCCGGGCCGAAAAAGTAGTGGGCGGCGCCTGCACCTATATTTCACTGGCGGCATCCTATTTCGTTACCCCGGTGCGGGTGGTGTCGGTGGTAGGCGACGACTTCCCGGAAGACACGCTTGATTATCTGCGCAGACGAGGGGTTGATTTGGAAGGACTTCAGGTCAAAAAAGGCGAAAAATCCTTTTTCTGGGCAGGTCGCTACCACAGCAATTTCAACAGCCGCGACACGCTGGATACCCAATTGAATGTACTTGCGACTTTTGACCCAATTTTGCCAGAAATTTACCGCAAGAGCGATTACCTGATGCTCGGTAATCTCACCCCGCAGGTTCAAATCCGTGTGTTGGAGCAACTCACCCACCGACCAAAACTCGTGGCTTTGGACACGATGAATTTCTGGATGGACATTGCCTTGGATGACCTCAAGAAGGTGTTGGAGAAAGTGGATGTGTTGACCATCAACGACGAGGAGGCACGCCAGCTTTCGGGGGAACATTCCTTGCTGAAAGCTGCCAAAGTTATCCATGACATGGGGCCTAAGTACTTGATTATCAAGAAAGGAGAACATGGGGCGCTGCTGTTTCACCGTGGCCAAATCTTCTTCGCGCCAGCCTTGCCGCTGGCTGAGGTAATTGATCCTACCGGCGCGGGCGACACGTTTGCGGGCGGGTTCATGGGTTGGATTGCCAAAACGGGCGATACCTCCTTTGACAACATGAAACGCGCCGTGATTTACGGCTCTGCCATGGCTTCTTTTTGTGTGGAGCAGTTCAGCATCGAACGTTTGAAGGGCCTCACGCCAGCCATGATCGAAAACCGAGTGGAGCAGTTTGCGGAGTTGGTGAAATTTTAATCGCGCCCTTTTTTGACAAAATGGAAAAATTGGTGTTTTAGCCTTAAGTCCTTGGCTTCCGTCAGGTAGACGCACCTGTTTGTGCTTCATTTTTCTGCTTCAAATCGCCCATACCGTGAAAGAAACCCCACCCGAACCGTTGCCACTGGGCGAAGCCGAAACCCAAAAATTTGTCCGCTCCATGCGGCTTTCCAGGATGCTGGTGCCGATCGGATTGGGCTTACTGGCAGTCGGCTATCTTTTTTACAAACAGTTTGATATTGAAAAATTCCGCGAAATCGAGTGGACCGGCCGAGCATTTGCCTGGATTGGCCTCGCGTTTCTGTTGCTTTTGTTGCGCCACTTTTTCTATGCTTACCGACTGAAAGTACTGACCGGCGGCGATTTTTTCAGCTGGAAAAAATGTCTGGAACTCATCGTTATCTGGGAATTCAGCGGTGCGCTCACACCCACGAGCAAGGGCGGTCCGTTTGTCATGTTGTTTGTGCTCACCCAGGAAAAAGTTTCGGCGGGTAAAACGGCGGCGGCGATATTTTACACCATGATCTGTGATTCGGGCTTTTTCGTCCTCACCCTGCCCATCCTGCTCGCCATTTACGGTCCGCCGATGATGTACCCAGGCATGACCTCCTATTCCGATCAAAATCTCGCGTCGAACGTGATGTTTGTGACGTATGGGATGATGGTGACGTATTGGCTGCTGCTCATGTTCTTTGTGTTTTTGAGGCCGCAATACGCCAAGGGCAGTTTGAACTGGTTGGCCAAAATCCCTTGGCTGAAAAAATTTGCCCCCAAACTCACCCTGCTCGGTCAGGAATTCGAACTCGCGGCCACTGAATTGCGGCAGCAAAACTGGCGCTACCACCTCCGGGTAATTTTGTGCGCGGTGGGCGCTTGGACGAGTAAGTTCTTGATGATCAATTGTTTAATCATCGCCATTGTGCCCAGTACCCCGATTGACGGCGGCACCCAGGCCTTTATTTATGCCCGTTTGGTGGCCATGTTTATCATCATGGCATTTAGCCCTACTCCCGGTGGTGCGGGTTTGGCGGAGATTGCCTTGGCGGGTTTTATCGCCGATTATGTGCCAGCGGGCATTGGGTTGGTCATTGCCTTGATTTGGCGCGGCATGGCTTATTATGGATACCTTTTGGCAGGTGCGCTCGTGGTTCCGGGCTGGATAGCGGCGCGGGTTGGGGAGCGGAAACGGGCCCTTGAACAATCTGGAAATTGAGATATTATGGTACTGTGTAGGTGATTACCTGTTTTTGAACCAATCTCGACATAGTTTTGTCTGTTTATCAAAATGCTGAAAGCAGAATCGTCGTTATACTCTGATTAAAGTGATTTCGATGATTTGATTGAATCAAAAACATGATTTTTAATTGATTATTTGCAAGCAGTGTTCAAAACCACTCTGCGTTGGCTATTGACAAGCTCGTCTCCCGTATTTTTGCATTTGTTCTCAAATCCACAAATCCACAAGCAAATTAAACACATGACTTTCCCGACGCTGCGCAATGCCGTTTTTGCCCTATTGTTTTTGGGTCTGAATCTGACCGTTTTGCAGGCGCAAAACGCAGACCCTAATTTGGCGAACCAATATTTTTCAGACGGTGAGTATGAAAAAGCGGCCACCCTGTATGGTCAATTGGTGGAAAAGGAACGCCGGAGCGATTACTATTTTACGCGTTATGTCGACTGCCTTGCCAAATTGGAAAAATGGGAGGAGGCCGAAAAAGCCGTAAAAAAACAAATCAAGGAGCAGCCTGAGAACAACACGCTCTATGTCGTTTACGGTACCTTATTTGAGGAACAAGGCAAAACTGCCGAGGCAGAAGTGCAATATGAACGTGCCATCGACAAAATGGCGAGCGATTATTCGGCAGCTATCCGGCTGGCCAATATGTTCCTCAACGATTCCAAATACGATTTTGCGATCAAAACCTACGAACGTGGGGCCACGCTCACCAAAGACCCCAACCGCTTCGCGTACAACCTTGGCGACCTCTACCGCCGCAAGGGCGAACCCGTGAAAATGACCGAGCAATACCTCAATGCCTTGGCTTCCGACCCCGGCAAACTCGCTTCATTGCAAACGATTTTTGCCCGCTCACTGGGCCCGGAAGACATTTTGGAATTGCAGACCCAATTGTACGCCCGCATCCAGGAGAACGAAAACCCGGATTATGTGGAGCTTTTGGCCTGGTCGTTCGTACAACGCAAGGATTTTAAAAGCGCGCTTCGTCAATACAAGGCACTCGACAAGCGGCTCGGCGAAAGCGGGCAACGCATCATGCGCGTAGCCGATGAGGCCGCCGAGGCCCACGATTACGATGCGGCCATTGCGGCCTATGAATACGTTATCGCTGAAAAAGGTCAAACCAGCCCTTTCTTTTACGACGCCAAACGCGAGGCCATGCAGTGTCGGCGCAAGAAAATCACCGAGGGATTTAGTTACACGCAGCAAGATTTGACGACGCTCGAAACCGAATACGAAGCCTTTTTATCACAATATGGGAAGAGCCATTTGAGTTCGTCTATCATCATGCAACTTGCTGAATTAGAGGCACTTTACTTGCGCAATTTGCCCAAGGCGATTTTGCTTTTGGAAGAACTCAAAGTAATGCCAGGGCTACGCATGGATGCGATGGCGCGACTTAAAATCAACCTGGGCGACTACTATCTGATGAACGGTGATATCTGGGAAAGCACTTTGTTGTACAGTCAGGTGGACAAGGCTTTTAAGGAAGACACCATTGGCCAAGAGGCACGTTTCAAGAATGCTAGGCTTTCGTATTTCAACGGCGATTTTCAGTGGGCGCAGGCGCAGTTTGATGTCTTGAAAGCGTCTACCTCCAAACTTATTGCCAACGATGCGCTAGACCTCTCGGTGTTTATCATGGACAATTTGAACCTAGACACCACATCGGACGCCATTTCCTTGTACGCTGCCGCCGAGCTTTTGGTGTTGCAAAATCGGTTTGACGAGGCTTTTTTAAAACTGGACACCCTCGCTACGGGCTTCCCGGAACATTCCTTGCAGGATGATATCCTTTACCTGAAAGCCCGAATCTGGGACAAACAACGCGACTACGCCAAAGCCATTCCCTTGTACCAAGAAGTGGCCGAAAAATTCAAGGAAGACATTCGCGCTGACAACGCGCTGTATGCTTTAGCGCAGATTTATGAATTAAAAATCAATGATTTAGAGAAGGCGAAAGAGATATACGAGAAGATTTTCCTGGATTACTCCGGCAGTGTGTACGCTGTGGATGCTCGAAAAAGATTCAGGATATTGCGGGGAGATAAGATTCAATAGCCTAAGCATATTGATAGTTTCACTCAAAGTGAGACTATCAATATGCTTAAAATTTCCTATTTTTGTTCAAATTTCAGACCATGCAAACCACCGCAATTGCAGTTTCAACTGTTGCCGCAAAACAGCCCGCCACTAAGCGGAGCAGCAGGGTTCGGCGTACACGCCTGACCTATGAGGACTATGCTGCGATTACCCCGGCCAACAATGGAAACTACGAATTAATCAATGGAAACCTTGTTTTTATGCCCTCCCCCACGCCTCAGCACCAGCGCATTGTACGCCGCCTAACGAATGCAATAGAAAACTATGTTCACCAAAATGACCTAGGCGAAGTCTTTTTCGCACCATTAGATGTTTTGTTTGACGAAACAAACACGCTCCAGCCAGACATCCTTTTTATCAAGAAAGAACGAGCCAATATCATCGGCGCGAAAAAAATAGAAGGTGCACCTGATTTTGTAATCGAGGTGCTTTCCGAAGGCAACGCGCCCAAAGAAATGGCTTTCAAAAAATACATCTACGAAACCTTCATGGTGAGCGAATATTGGGTGCTGAACCTCAAAAACAAAACCATCGCCCAGTATCTGAACGAAGCGGGCGAGTTTCAAAAAATAGGCACCTTCAAATCTGGGGAGCTTGTAAAATCAGCCGTTTTGGATGGCTTTCAGACAAAATTGGATGATTTGCTCTGAGGAATTTTTCCAAACTTTGCCCCTCGAAAAACGCCACGCCCCTTTTGTCGTGGCGTTTTTTATTTCAATTTTAAAAATCACCCGCCTTCGCCAAGGCTGCGGCGGGTAAACAGTCAACAGTCAAAGGCCAACAGTCAATAGTCAACAGTCAACGGCCAATAGTCAACAGTCACCCATGGCAGATATTTTTGAAAAAGCTGAGCTAGTCCTTGCTGAAATCGCCACCCAAGCACCCGCCAACGCGGCAGAATTGGAGCAGTTCCGGATTCAATACCTCGGCACCAAAGGCCTGATCAAAGGGCTGATGGAAGAAATGCGCAACGTGCCCAATGAGCGCAAACGCGACTACGGCCAACTCATGAACCGCCTCAAACAAGAGGCCGAGGCCAAACACGACGCACTTAAAGAAACTTTCGAATCGCAGTCGCAAAGTGCTGCGGGACAAGCCATTGACCTCACGGCGCCCGGCGAACCCTTGGCGCTCGGCTCCCGCCACCCAGTGGCCGTGACCATGAACCGCATTGTAGACATCTTCACACGAATGGGTTTCAGCGTGGTGGATGGACCCGAAATCGAAGATGATTGGCACAATTTCACGGCCATGAATACGCCGGAAGACCACCCTGCCCGCGATATGCAGGACACCTTTTACGTCGTGGATGCACCCGGAATGCTCTTGCGTACGCACACCTCGCCCGTACAGGCACGCGTGATGGAAAATCGCAAGCCACCCATCCGCATCATCGCACCCGGCCGCGTGTATCGCAACGAAACCATTTCTACCCGCTCGCACGCCCAATTCCACCAGGTGGAAGGATTGTACATTGACGAAGGGGTGTCGTTTGCAGATTTGAAACAGACCTTGCTTTATTTTGCCCAGGAGATGTTTGGTGCGACCAAAATTCGGATGCGTCCTTCGTTTTTTCCTTTTACAGAACCTAGTGCAGAGG
>JALHPW010000001.1:30566-40151 GCA_022842255.1 Saprospiraceae bacterium
CGCCCATCGTTTTTCCCCTTCACTGAACCATCTGCGGAAATGGATATTTGGCTGGGCACCGACACTGAAAAGAACCTCCGACTCACCAAGGGCACCGGCTGGCTCGAAATTCTCGGTTGCGGTATGGTAGACCCGCAAGTATTGGAAAATTGCGGCATTGATTCCAAAAAATACAGCGGATTCGCATTTGGCATGGGCATCGAACGCCAGGCCCTGCGCTTGTACGAGATTGGCGACATCCGGTTGTTGTTCGAAAACGATGTGCGCTTTTTGCGGCAGTTCTCGGCAGCGATGTAGGTTTAAAGGTTGATGGGGTTGATAAGGTTTATTTTTTGCACTCTAGAAGTGGATAATCCCTGCTTTTCGAGTACAAAAAATAAACCTTATCAATCCCATAAACTCCATCAACCTTTTATCAGCCTACGCGTCCTTCATTTGTTTCCAAAAACGGAACAACAACCAGCCCCCGGCAATGGCTACCCCGGAAGCCGCCAGCCCCGGCCCGATATTCCCATAGAGGAAATACCCCACGGCAAACAAGGCACCGTACACCGTAAAGCAACCGATGAACATGCACAGGATTTGGGTCGGCAATTTGCCAGGCTTCACATCTGCGTCCGAAAGTTCGCCATCTCGTTTGGCCTGGTCGATGACGGGTTTCCAGCCACCCGGTGCAGGGCGGATGTGTTTGTAAAATGACAGGAGGGTGCGTTGTTCGGTGGGTTTTGTCAAGAAGGTGACGGATACCCAGCCCAGGGTGGTGATGGCCACGCCCGCCACCAGTTGTTCCCAACCTTCCAATCCGGTATCAAAGGTTTGAAAACCAATAGCTACCAGGAAAGAAATGACCATGGCGGCCAGTTCGGACCAGGCATTGATGCGCCACCAGAACCAGCGGAGAATAAACAACAGACCCGTTCCCGCTCCGATTTGCAGCAAAATATTGAAAGCTTCGAGCGCACTGGAAAGCGCCAGGGCTACAAAAGCGGCCAGCACCATGAGCAATACGGTGGAAACCCGGCCCACCCGCACGAGCGATTTATCATCCGCTTCAGGGTTGACAAAACGGCGGTACACATCGTTCACAACATAGGAGGAACCCCAATTCAAGTGCGTAGCAATGGTACTCATATAAGCCGCAGCCAGCGAAGCAACGATGATTCCAACCAGTCCGGCAGGCATAAAGGTCATCATGGCAGGGTAGCCCAGGTCGTGCCCAATCCGGTCGGCAGCTACATTGGGAAATGCGGTTTGGATATCGGCCAAAGAGGGGAATACAATGAGCGAACCGAGCGCCACGATGATCCAGGGCCAGGGGCGCAGGGCGTAGTGGGCGATGTTGAAAAACAGTACGGCCCCCATAGCATTTTCCTCGTCTTTAGCGGCGAGCATCCGCTGGGCCACATAACCGCCACCGCCGGGTTCTGCTCCGGGGTACCACACGCTCCACCATTGCACCGCGAGCGGGATGATTAGCAGGGGAATTAAGGTTTTAGTATCGGAAAAATCGGGCAACATGCTCAGTTTTCCCGCTACGTTGGGGTGACTGAATAGTCCGTCAAGTCCGCCAACCTGAGGCATTTGCAACACCACATAAGCCGCACCAAACGAACCAATCATAGCGATGATGAACTGGAAAAAATCGGTCAGCAGCACCGAGCGAAACCCGCCCACGGTGGAATAAGCCACGGTCAAAACCGCAGAAAAAACCAAGGTCGTAACCGGTGACACGTTGAACATCACCTGTCCGATTTTGATGGCTGCTAGCGAGACGGTGGCCATGATCATCACGTTGAAAAACACGCCCAGGTAAACGGCCCGAAAGCCCCGCAACAGGGCAGCTTCCTTGCCGGAATAGCGCATTTCGTAGAATTCCAGGTCTGTCATCACGCCGCTGCGCCGCCAGAGTCGGGCGTACACAAACACGGTGAGCATGCCCGTGAGCAGGAATGCCCACCAGGCCCAGTTGCCCGCCACGCCGTTTTGGCGCACGATGTCGGTGACCAGGTTTGGGGTATCGCAGGAAAAAGTGGTGGCCACCATACTCACGCCGAGCAGCCACCAGGGCATGTTTCGGCCAGATAGGAAATATTCGGAGGCGGAGGAGCCGCTTTTGCCGGCACCGCGCAGGCCGATCCAGAGCGAGATGGCGAAGTAGATGACAATGAAACTCCAGTCTAGGGTAGATAGGTGCATAGAAAGTTGGTTTGAATTGTTTGATGGGTTTTAGGGGCTCGAATTGTTTGAAGGGTTTGAATTGGCCCGCCTTCGCCCTGAAGGGCTATGGCGGGTAAAGCGGGTAAAGGCGGCAAGTTAGTGGGTCGTTTTTTACTGTGTTCGAATTTTTTGGGATTTTGAACGAACTAGTATTCCGGTGCTCAGGCAAACAACTTCCCAAAAGTTTTGAACTTTCGGGAAGTTCGATTCTCCTTGCATTTCCTCCAGCTTATTATCTTGCTCGCCAAAATCTAAATCCCCATGTTTGAATCTTCCATTGAAATCGGTGCGGAAATCTTTTTTGGCCTGGTCAAGAAGGCTTACGCTGGTGTTGCGGGTTATGCGCAGGAGCGTGATTTTTTTAGGACGGCTACCCGTACCTATATCAAAAACTTGCCGACGACTTTGGCGAGGTACGGGTGCTGGGTATGAAGGAGCGGGTGCCGCTTGAGAGTCTATACGTTCGAGCAAACGTGTTGGAAAAACTGCAGATCAGTTCTGGTGATTTGCCCGAAGAAATGGAGCAGAATCGGACCATGTATCTCTCAACCTTCGGCAAAGCGGAAGAAACAGTGGACGGAGAGGAGATTATGAACCGCGATGAAAATCTAATTGTATTGGGAAAACCTGGTGCGGGAAAAACCACGTATCTAAAATACCTAACCCTTCGTATGACCTCCAGAGATGAGGGGAGTTGTATAAAGCAAAGAAGGCTTCCAATTTTTATCACGCTACACGAATTTGCCAAGAGTGGAATGCCTATGCTGGAATACATGGCCGAACAATTTCGACAATGTAATTTTGAAAATGCCCAACCTTTTATCGAACGAATGCTATTGAATGGCGACTGTTTTGTTCTGTTTGATGGGCTTGATGAGGTCAGTCGCGAAACACGCCTCGATGAAGTGATTCAAGAGGTTACGAATTTCACACGTAGATACCGCGAGAGTCGTTTCGTTGTCAGTTGCCGCATTGCCGCCTACAACCATTGGTTTCCTAGGTTCAAGGAAGTTGAAATCGCCGATTTTAACAAAAAACAGATAGCGGATTTTGTGGGTAATTTCTTTCAAAAAGAGCCTGTTTCGGGAAAAGAATGTTGGGGAAAATTGCAAAAAAACATACCCCTTCTTGAAATGGCCTCTTCACCTCTGTTATTGACACTGTTATGCATCACCTACGATGAACGGCAAGATTTCCCACCCAATCGGGCCAAGCTCTACTACCATGCCATTAATGCACTTTTAGATAAATGGGACCCTTCTAGACGCATTATTCGCGATAAATTGTATAATACTCTGGATAAACCTCGACTGTTAAATTTGCTTTCCCGCCTTGCTAAAATGCATTTTGAGGCAAATATTTATTTTTTTGGTGAAGAAAACCTTCATAGGGGTATAGGCAACTATCTAGCAGATATTTTTGGTGAGGAAGCCCGTCACAAAGGTGCGCTAGTACTTCAAGACATTGAAGAGCACTACGGCCTAATCGTAAGGCGTTCGCAATACGCTTTTTCCTTTTCCCACCCGACTTTTATGGAATATTTCACAGCGCAATATTTTGCCGATAATGCTTTAAGTGGCTCTGTGGATGGCTTGATAGAAAAACACTTGTATGATGACCGTTGGCTGCAAGTATTCCTTCTAATAGCCGGAAAATTAGATGCTCTAATTGAAGAGTTTCTGTTAAAGATGCAGATTAAAAACCGTAAGTTGATAAACGAAACACCTGAACTGCAAGACTTGCTTATGACAGTACAATCTGTTTTACTGCCACAAGAAGACCCAAATGGCAAAGTAGGCAAGGCAATAATGGGGGTATCTCTTGGTCTAAACTACGCCCGTGACCATGCCCGTGACCATGCCCGTGATCTTGATCTCGCTCTCGATCTTGCTCTCGATCTCGCTCTCGATCTCGCTCTTGGTTATGACCTAGACCTTGAACATGTAGAAACATTAGAGGCGTACGGCAAAGGAATTGACAACTTTTCTCTTCAAAATATAAAAAATATTGCCCATTATCTAAAAGGCAATCTCTGGATTATCAAATGCCTAAACGCCGGCACTACCATCTCCGCCAAAGTACGCACCCAAATCCTAGAAAACCTTTTCAAACCAGCGAGTGAGTAGGCAGGTAAGAAGTGACACTTTTTCAAAAAGTGTCACTTCTCCCAAGCAAAAACCTTATTTTTGTAGCCTAATCGAACTTGCTATGCAGCGAACTTCCCGATACATTCTCTCTGACCCAGATATTCTTGGCGGTACGCCCGTTTTCAGGGTACACGTGTACCTATTTCTATCCTGTTCGAGTACCTGCAACAAAGTACGGTGGAGGAGTTTTTGAAAGGCTACCCACACATTACCCGCGAAATGGTGAATGCTCTTATTTTTATTAAGAAGGTTTGAGCAAGGGCGGCAAAAAGAAGGCATTGCTGCGCATAGTAGGTACCGAGCAGATTTTGTTTTTGTAACGAGCATGCCTTCTCCCTACCTTCCCTCCCGAAAAAACGACCCACCATGTCACGCTCAATATTTGCCCGTCTGGCCGCGCTTGGCCTGATATTCATAGGACTCTGCGCCTTGAAACCTCAGAGGTTTTCAAAACCTCTGAGGTTTGAAACAACCAATCACCAATCACCAATCAACCAATCACCAGACTGGGGTTTCTTCGCCCACAAACGCATCAACCGACTGGCCGTCCTGACCCTGCCGCCGGAGATGATGGTGTTTTTTAAACCAAACATCGATTATCTCACCGACCATGCCGTCGACCCCGACATGCGGCGCTACGCCAGCAAAAACGAGGCGCCCAGGCATTACATCGACCTCGACAACTACGGCGCGCCACCTTACCCCGATTTGCCGCGCCAATGGGTGGATGCGCTGATGGCACACACCGACATCTGGGCGGTGAAAGCTTCCGGGGATACGGTGTTGCTCTGGCGGGGAGGGGGCTTGCAGGAAGTGTGGCAGCGGGATTACAAAAACTGGTTTTCCAAGCATTTGATGTCGCGTTTTTATCAGGATGATGAAACCCTGGATGCGGATTCACTCCAGAACTTCCTGGAATTTATGGGACGAAAGGAGCGGCCCCAAGCGGCATTTTACCGGGAACATCTTTCGGAACACGGCGTACTGCCCTGGAACCTTCAACGGATGCAGCGCCAACTCACCGAGGCGTTCCGGCAGCGCGACAGCAGGCGGATCCTCAAACTCGCGGGCGACATGGGCCATTACATCGGCGATGCGCACGTGCCGCTGCATACCACGAGCAATTACAACGGACAAAAAACGGAGCAGCACGGCATCCATGGTTTTTGGGAAAGCCGGATTCCAGAGCTTTTTGCCGACGAATCGTACGATTATTTTGTGGGCAAACCAGAATACGTGGAACGCACGGACGAATGGTTTTGGCAATCTGTTTTGGAGTCTAATAAATTGGTAGACAGCGTTTTAACCTTTGAAAAAAGATTGCGCCGCACGTTTCCGCTCGACCGACAAATGTGTCCTGATATGCGTTCTGGGGTCATGTCGGTGATGCCTTGCCGGGATTTTGCCGCCGCCTATCAAGACGCGATGAACGGCATGGTAGAACGCCGGATGCGGGCCGCAATCCACGCCGTCAGCAGTGCCTGGTACACGGCTTGGATTGATGCGGGTGAACCAGATTTGTCTAAAATGGGCGCGCCTGTGATCAGCGAAGAAGAGCGGAAAGAGGAACAGCAACTTCGGAAAAATTTTGAGCAGGGGAAAATTTTGGGGCGGGCAGAGGAGCATTAGGGGGCCAGGGGCACGCGGATGACGCAGATGCTGCGCAAGGCGGATTTCGTAGGGCACATTTGCTTAAATCCGCGTTTGAAAATCCGCGTCATCCGCGTTCCGTTTGCAGCAGCCATCAGTAAGTGCGTTCTT
Organism: Saprospiraceae bacterium; assembly: GCA_022842255.1. Classification (GTDB taxonomy): domain Bacteria; phylum Bacteroidota; class Bacteroidia; order Chitinophagales; family Saprospiraceae; genus M3007. The sequence goes on from JALHPW010000001.1 coordinate 36,692, forward strand.
TGCCAATAAAAACAACCACCATGTCTTTCAACATCAGGCGCATCGCGTTTCTAGTTTATAGCTTTGTTTTCCTCGTCCAGGCTTCGGCGCAAACCGATACCCTGCGCTTGATTTTCGCGGGCGATATCATGGGCCACGCGCCCCAAATTAGTAGCGCAAAAACGGCCAGCGGTGGCTACGACTACGCGCCTTGCTTCAAATATGTGAAACCAATCCTCGAAGGTGCCGACATCGCCATTGGCAACCTCGAGCTCACCCTGCCTGGCAAACCACCTTACACGGGTTATCCCATGTTCCGCAGTCCGGATGCTTTGGCTACGGGTCTGAAACAAGCCGGGTTTGATTTGCTGGTCACCTCCAACAACCACTCCAATGATGCCCATGGCTTAGGTGTGACCAACACCATCGAAACCCTGCGCAAAGCAGGTTTTTTACAGACGGGCACCTTCAAAAACCAACGCGACCGCGACGCGCTGTACCCTTTGATGATATACAAAAATGGCTTCAAAATCGCGCTGCTCAATTATACCTACGACACCAACGGAGTGCCCACAGAAGCGCCCACCATTGTGAATCGTATTGAAAATGAACAGATTGCAGCAGATTTGGCCGAAGCCCGCGCGCGCAAGCCCCACTACATCATCGTGGTTATGCACTGGGGCCTGGAATATCAATTGACCGAAAATGCCGTGCAACGCGAACAGGCAAAGTTCCTCATACAAAACGGCGCCGACATGGTGATAGGCTCGCATCCACACGTGGTGCAGCCCATTCGCACAGAACGCGTGACCATGCCCGATGGCTCAGAAAAAGAGGCGTTGGTGGTGTATTCGCTAGGCAATTTTATCTCTAACCAGCAACAGCCCAACACGGACGGTGGTATACTTTTCCAGGTGGATTTGCTGAAACGCAAGGGCTCGCCGGAAGTACGTGTGGGCGAACACGGCATAATTCCCGTGTGGCGCTATATCCACAAAACAGCAGCCGGGAAAACAACTTTTTACGCCTTGCCAATTTCCAGCCTCGAACGCAACGGCGACCTGGTGCCGGGTATGCCACTTTCGGCACAAAATGCCATGCTTAAATTTGCAGAAGGATTGCGCAAACGGGTGAAATACAAGGAGTTGAAGTTTTAGAAGGAGGTTTCACGCAACGACGCTACGTCGTAACGGTAATTACCCAATGACCTCAATGACAACAATAATCACATTGACCACATTTCACATATTGACCACATTCATCAAATGTTCAAAAAATTCTTCCATTTCGTTGCAGGAGAAATCCTGAACCTTTCGGTGGGCTATTTGGCGGGCCTATCTGCTTCCAATCTGGTTTCTTATTTTTTTGAAAGGAAAAGATTGGGAAACCTCTGGGGACTAACGGCCAAAAAAGAGGTCGTCAGCAAAGGCGACTACGAGTGGCTGATGTTTGGGTCCTCGTACGCCATTGGCCTGATTGTGATGCTCGTAGTGAGCTATTTGATTCGCAGATTGCAAGGCGAAAAAAATCCCGGCTAATCAACCTACCGGCAGGCAGGCAATAACCAATCAACCAATAACCAATCAACCAGCAACCAATATGGACCGTCCCTATATTTACTATGACTTCACACTCAGCCTCTGCTCGCATTGCCTCCGCCGGGTGGATGCCAAGGTGGTTTTTGAAAACGACCAGGTTTGGATGCTGAAACGCTGCCCCACCCACGGGCCCGAAAAAGTGCTGATTGCCGACGATGTGGAATACTATCGAACCACCCGAAACTACGCCAAGCGCAGTGAAATGCCGCGCCGGTTCAACACCCACACGCACTACGGTTGCCCCTATGATTGTGGACTTTGTCCCGACCACGAACAACACTCCTGCCTCACCATCGTGGAAGTGACCGACCGCTGCAATTTGGCTTGTCCGACGTGCTATGCAGAATCCAGTCCGCACCACGGTAGGCACCGGACTTTGGAAGAAATCGAAGCCATGCTCGACCTTGTGGTTCGGAACGAAGGCGAGCCGGATGTGGTACAAATCAGTGGCGGAGAGCCAACCATTCACCCACAATTCTTTGAAATACTGGACATTGCGAAGACCAAACCCATCCGGCACTTGATGGTCAATACCAACGGGATTCGGATTGCGAAAGACCCTGGTTTTGCGGAACGATTGGCCACCTACGCGCCAGATTTTGAGGTTTACCTGCAATTCGACTCCTTTCAACCCCATGTTTTGGAAAGTCTGCGGGGAGAGAATTTGCTCGAAACCAAACTGAAAGCCATCGAAAACCTGAACCGGGTGAACCTCTCCACCACACTCGTGATGACCTTGCAAAAAGGCTTGAACGACGAGGAAATCGGCCCCATCCTAGACTTTGCGCTTCAACAAAAATGCGTGCGCGGCGTCACGTTTCAGCCCACCCAGGTGGCCGGCCGGACCGATGGTTTCGACCCCGCTTCCGACCGGATTACGCTCACGCAAGTTCGAAAGGAAATCCTGCGCCAGGCCCCGATTTTTCAGCCCGAGGACATTATTCCCGTGCCCTGCAATCCCGATGCTTTGGCGATGGCGTATGCGCTTAAAATTGACGGACAGGTGTTCCCGCTCACACGGTTCATCAATCCGCAGGACATCCTCGACAACTCGCGCAATACCATTGTGTATGAGCAAGATGAGCGACTCCACCAACACATGGTACAATTGTTCAGTACCGGGAATTCGGTGGAATGCGCCACCAACGAACTCAACCAAAGTCTCATGTGCTGCTTGCCGTCTGTGAACGCGCCCAACCTGGGCTACGAAAACCTGTTCCGCATCATCATCATGCGTTTTATTGATGCTTATGATTTTGACGTGCGTTCCATCAAAAAATCCTGCGTTCACATCGTGAGTCTTGACGACAAAAAGATCATACCTTTCGAAACCATGAACCTGTTTTACCGCGACCCGATGAAGCGGGCGTATTTGGAGAAATTGCGGGCAGAAGAGGTGCCTATGTTTTGACAATCAATTATTTAGGTTGTGAAAAATCCTAATGCTTGGGTGCTTGGAATCAATTTGTTGGTGCATGGGATTTGCTATGTGTTTTATCCCAATATTTTTTTCCAATACTTTTGGGCAATCATTGCCCTCAACGTTTTGGCAGGGTTTTATTTTTCTTATCAAAACAAAAAAGCGCTCAGTCATGCTTTTTTTCTTTCGGCATTGGTGGTTCCGCTGATAGGCTTGGGTGTTTGTGCGATTATCATGTCGCAAATCAGAGTTGTTGGACCACATTGACCACATTTCACAAATTGACCACATTCACCGCTTATGCAAAACGAACCTTTCGACCAACTAGACCCAATCCCCAATCCGCCCAAACCTAAAATGCCCTTGGGCAAAGTGGTGCTTTACAATTTTGGCATCATGTTGACTTACATGTTGTTCTCCAGCCTGCTCATGGATAGCGGCCCGGAGGCTGGTATGGGCGTTT
>JALHPW010000002.1 GCA_022842255.1 Saprospiraceae bacterium
ATGCGGCCCCACCACTACTTTTTTCATGGAACTTTCCAAAAGTTTGAAGCATTCAGAAAGTTTGGAAGTCTAAAACCCGCATCTTTGCGCGCCTAAAATCACCCCATCGCCTAATTGCTCCACTCCATCACTTCATAAATAATGGCAAAAGAAATAACACCCCGTTCGGAAGATTACTCGCAGTGGTACTTGGACATCGTACAAAAGGCCCGTTTGGCCGATAACTCGCCCGTGCGCGGTTGCATGGTCATCAAGCCGCATGGCTATGGTATTTGGGAAAAAATGCGCGACCAATTGGACGCAATGTTCAAAGAAACAGGCCACGTGAATGCCTATTTCCCACTTTTTGTGCCCAAAAGTCTGTTCGAAGCCGAAGAGAAAAACGCAGAAGGTTTTGCCAAAGAATGCGCCGTTGTAACGCATTACCGTCTCAAAAACGACCCGAACAGACCTGGCAAACTCATGGTGGATCCAGAGGCCAAGCTTGAGGAAGAGCTCGTGGTGCGCCCAACTTCGGAGGCCATTATTTGGAACACTTACCGCGACTGGATCCAAAGCTACCGTGACCTGCCCATCCTCATCAACCAGTGGGCCAACGTGGTGCGCTGGGAAATGCGTACGCGCCCGTTCCTGCGCACCGCAGAATTCCTTTGGCAGGAAGGCCACACGGCCCATGCCACCGCAGAAGAGGCTGTGAAAGAGACCCTTATGATTCTGGATGTGTACGCCAAATTCGCAGAAGAATGGATGGCCATGCCCGTAATAAAAGGCGTAAAATCTGCCAATGAGCGCTTCGCTGGCGCAGATGACACGTATACCATTGAGGCCTTGATGCAAGACGGGAAAGCTTTGCAAGCGGGTACTTCCCACTTTTTGGGACAAAACTTTGCCAAAGCGTTCAACGTACAGTTTTTGAACAAGGAGAACCAGCAAGAATACGTGTGGGCAACCTCTTGGGGCGTTTCGACCCGCCTCATTGGTGGACTCATCATGACCCACTCGGATGATGACGGCTTGATCATTCCCCCAAAACTCGCGCCGACGCAGGTGGTGATTGTACCCATCCCAAAACCTTCGGACGAGCTGACGGTGGTGGCCGAAAAAATTGCTGCTGAACTCAAAGCGAAGGGCATCCGTGTCAAAATTGACAACGACGACCAAAATCGTCCGGGCTTCAAATTCGCTGAATACGAGATGATTGGCATTCCGGTGCGTCTTGGTCTGGGACAACGGGATATCGCCGCCGGACAAGTCGAAGTGGCCCGTCGCGATACGAAAGAAAAGTCCAATGCGCCACTGGACAACATCGCCGACCACATTGCCAACCTGCTCGATGAAATTCAGTCCAACCTATTCAACCGCGCCAAAGCCTACCGAGACGAACACATCACGAAGGTGGATACCTGGGAGGAATTGGTGGATGTGGTAGAAAACAAAGGTGGTTTTGCCTACGCCCACTGGGACGGCACCACCGAAACCGAGGAGGATATCAAGGCCCAAACCAAGGCAACCATTCGTTGCATTCCATTGGGTTGGCCCGATGAGGCTGGCAAATGCGTGCGCACAGGAAAACCCAGCGAGCGGCGGGTCTTGTTTGCCAAAGCTTATTGAAGTACGAAGTGCGATTTACGAAGTACGATTTTGCCACCAGCTTGAAATGCCGGGCGAGCGCCAAAATCGTACTTCGCACCTCGTAATTCGTAATTCGTAACTCAATAAGCTTTGATTAGCTTTCCGCTTGCCACGGCGTTGCCACTTTTTATTTTCCAGAAATAGAGGCCAAGGGGTTGATTTTCAAAGGAAACGCGCGTTGTTTCCGGGTTTTGCGCTTGCCATTGTTTGGCAAAAACCACTTTGCCTTCAGCGTTGAAAACTTCCAAAATCGTTTCTCCTGAAAGGTTTTCAAACGTAAATACTGTCGCCTCTTTCACTGGGTTGGGCGATACGGTTGCTGCAATTAGATTGGGTGAAGTCGTATTTGTAGGTTGCCATTGCAAGGCAGCTTGCACCGCGCCAAGCGCGTCTACCCGGCCCCAACCATAGGCGTGATTGGGCCGCGCCGCACCAGCACTCGCGCCACAATCCAGGGTATCGGCAAAGTAAATGGACGTCTGTTCCACGATATTTTCAATCTCATCCACATGTCCAGCCAAGGCAGGGTTGGCGGAAAGCACGAGGGCCACCAAACCTGCCACGTGCGGGCCGGCCATACTGGTTCCACTAAAATTGGCATAATTCCCGCCCCGAATACACGAACGGACGTTTTGTCCAGGCGCACTTACATTGGGTTTCTTGCGGTTGCTGCCGTCGATGGTGACCACGCCGCGACTGCTGAATCCCGAAATGAAATCGTCGATGCGCGTGGAACCCACGCTGAAACTTTCTTCGAAATAGGCGGGCGGACCATAGGTACTGGCGCAACCGGGACCAAAATTGCCATTGCTGACTACCACTACCACGCCAGAGGCTTTTAGGTTGATGACGGCCGTGCGCATCAACTCGTTGACCGTCAGGTCGGTACAACCTTCTTCTACGGAGCAATACCAGGAATTATTGATGACGTGAGGCGCGCGCTCCGGGTCCGGGTTTTGTCCACCCAAGTCCGTGGGTGCCAAAAACCACTGGAAGCATTCAAGGTAGCTGGATGGTTTTCCCCAGCCGCGTTCCATGTTGCGACAACCGACCCATTCGGCACCGGGCGCGACGCCAATCTCGTTGTCCGCACCATCGTCGCCGGCCATGGTGCCCATGGTGTGGGTGCCGTGGTTTAGGTCGTCGCAGGGCGCTGTAGCATTGAGTCCGCAGGGGTTGATGCCTGGGTTGCCCGAGGTGTCGTTGTTGAGCGGGCTGTACTCATGGATGGCATCGTACCAGTTGTAGTTGTGCTGGCTTGTGGCAACATCGCCCGTCCAGCCACGGTATTGGGATTGAATGGCGGGGTGTGTCCATTCGTAACCCGTATCTGCGCCGCCGATGGTGATGCCTTGTCCGGTGTAGCCCAATAGCCAAACATCTGGGGCCTGGATTTTGGCTACGCCCCATTCGACGGTGTTCCGGTCGGAGGCATTGTTTGTGTTTTCGGAAGTTTCAACCGGGCCGTCAAACTCTACCCAAGGGTCGGCACTAATGGATTGGATTTCAGGAAGTTCTGCCAGTTTTTGAAGTAAAGGAAGGGTTGCTTTTTCCACCGCCAGTGCATTCACGAGGAACAGGGTGTTGGCAGAAGCACTGTGTTCGCTTAAAATCCGCAAGGCATTTTGTTGCGAACGGGCAGCAGTTTCCTGCAAGCGGACAAAGACGAATCGGGCTTTTTCGGATTTGGTTTTTAAGGTGCTTGCCGCGCGCAAATCGGCTTTTTCCTTGAAGATGATCAGCACGTCCGGGGTTTCATTCCGGTCCAGCGCTGCGCGGATTTCGGGGGCGATTTTTTCTTGAAAATTTTGACCAAAAAGATTGACAATGAGGCTATTGAGGAGAAAAACGAGCAGTAGTTTTTTCATGAAATGTCTAAAAAATTGAACTCAAAAGTAGCGGAATACTTGGGGCATTCTGCGATGAACCCTTTGTTTGGCTGGCTTTGGCAAAAAGTGGTGGCACGACTTGAAGTCATACCACCACTTCACCCCCTCAGCGTTTCACCCGCATCCGAAAATCAAGGGTAGCAAAGCCGCCGGCATCAAAGTGCTCCATTCGGATTTTGTGTTTGCCTCCAAGCTGCACGGTAATTTCATCGGTTTCTGGTTCGTGGATGTCCCAGTTGTCAATCAAAAGCTTGTCGTCGAGGTAAAACCGAACGCCGTCGTCAGAGGTCAGTTCAAAGACGTAGGTACCGGGGGCAATGCTGAATTCCGTTTCCGAAAGGGTGGCAAATCGGTCTTCTTGCACCCCCTCCGCAGGGCTGCCCCACCAGGCAAAGTAGAGTTCGTTTGCCTTTTTCTCGGCTATGGGAGTGCTGGAAGTGATAGCCTCACTCCAAGTGAGACTATCACTTCCAGATACATTAAAAAACTGTACCCGCCAGTCCATCTTCTTCTCAAAACGTTGAAAATCAAACTTGTAAACTTTCCCTGTCGGAACAATTTCCCCAAATACCGTTCGCACGACCTGCGGACTGGTGTATTCAAATTCGATAAAAACCGCGTCGCTTTTTGGGTCGCGTTCCACGGTGAGCGTAGCTGGAACGGTGCCTTTTCTGGCGCTGATGCTTTTTACCCCTTCCATTTTGGAGATTTTCCAATCGCCCGAGGGACCGATGAGCACGAGCGAGTACATATTACCCGCCATCGTGTCGAGCGTGGCGATGGGCCTGCGGAAATCAAAAGGTCCCCATTCGTCCACGAGGATGAACTGGCGGCCCCGTGGAAAACCATTGGGCAACACGGCTACCATCCCGTCCGGGAGACTGTCTGGTTCTTTGAGTTCGCCAAAGGGAATATCGAGGGGCGCGTAAGGGTTTTCGGGGTCCTTGCCGGGATGTGAGAAGTTGATGTTTTTGGAATCGGCCAGTTCGGGCTTGGCCCACACTTCGGCAATTTCGGCTTCCGTGCCGTAAAGGTCGTTCCGGACAAATTTCAGGTTTTCGTTGGGTTTGGGTGTTTCCAGGAGTTTTTCAAAATCGAAAAACAGGTTTTCCCCATTGATGGAAATATTTTTTGAGTTGCTGATTTTCAAGGGTTTGCGTGTGTTCAAAAAAACGTTTCGGTCCACTACGGCATCGCGGCTGCGGGTGTCGCGTTTTTGGGCATATCCCCAATCGGCGGGTTGTGTTTCACGTGCCCAGAGTTGAATTCCCGTGCTGTCGTCCTGAAAAAGGTTGCGCTGGATGGTGTCATTTTGGCCGTGTTCAATGGCAATACCGGTCTTGCAATCGGCAATGTAATTGCCCAGGATTACGGACTCGTAGCTGTAACCGCCCCAGATGCCATAGGTGCATTCGCGGATAATATTCCCCTGGATTCGGTTGCGCGAAAAAGTGACCTCCACGCCATTGGTAGGGGCGTGGCTGAAGTCGTTGCCGAAAATGAGGTTGTCGTTGCAGCCGCCCTCACCAGTATCCATGGTCGTTTGCCCGGCCCAGAGGAAAAGCCCATCGCCAGAGTGTGTTGCAGAGTTGTACGCGATGGTGTTTTGGCTACTCTGCTCGTACAGCAAGATGCCCGCCGAATCTTGTCCGCGCTGGTAAAACCCATGCGAATACCCGCGCACATTCCAGTCCAAACGATTGTGCATCAATTTGTTGCGACTGCTTCTATAGAGTCCGATGCCCAGGCCTGAATTGAAGGTAAAAAAGTTGTTGTACACCATTCCGTCGTTGCAGCCCGTCATCAAAAGCGCATTTTGGCAACCCGTAATGCGGCAACCGCGCACGGTGGCCCGGGCGCAGTTTTTCAGGTAAATGCCCGCTCCGTAACGGCGCCATTCGTCCTGTTCGTTGTGGTGATAGCTGAGCCAATCAGAAAAATCCTCGCGTTCGCGGATGGAACGCAGCCGGGGACGGTAGTTGTAGGAAAAGTCGCAGTTTTCAAGCGTCAGCCCTTCCACGTTTTCGGCATATACTGCGATTTTGTAGCCCCGAGCTTTGGCGTTTTTGAGGGTAATGTTTTTGCCTTTTAGGACGATGGCCATCCCTGTGAAAGTATTGGGCAAAACGCCTTCCACGGCGCCCCGCATTTCGGCGTTTTGAAAATCGACGACGAGGTTTTCGCCGGAAATGGTGATGCCAACTTCATTTTCGGAGGCAAGCGGGAGGACGTAGATTCCCTTGGCGATTTTGCAGGATTCAGTGATAATCAAGCCCTTGGAAAGGCCAATTTCGGGGGTTTGGGCCAGGACCAAGGCGGGCAGGGCGCTGAGCAAAACGAACCACAGGTATTTCATATTCCGTGTTTTTGGGGGTGAAAGTACCCGTTCCGAAGCTTTGGGTAATCCGAAATAAACCTTATTTTTGTAGAAAGAAGTCAACTATGGCCACCACCGCAGAACGTCCACGCCCACTGACCATCGAGGAGTACCTTGAAATGGAAGAGCGGTCGCGCACCAAGCACTATTTTATCAAAGGCCAAATTATTGATATGCCCGGAGGAACCTTGAAACACAACATCATATCGAGTAATATCGTGACAGCAATAAACAATGCAGTCCGATTCAGTACGCAGTCTTACATAGTAAGCAACAGTGACACTAAAATCTGGATTCCGGCCATCGAGGCTTTCTATTACCCCGACGCCGTAGTCATTTGTGAAGTGCCCGAATATTACGGTGGCCGTAAAAATGTGATTCTCAATCCTTTGCTTATCGTTGAAGTGACTTCTCCCAGCATAGTAGATTTTGACCGAAGTGGGAAATTCATGGATTATTCCACCTTGCCTTCCTTCAAGGAATACCTCATTTTACATCAAGACCAGCATTTCGCCCGACTTTCCAATCGGGTGGAATCAGACCTTTGGCAATTGAGCACCGTGCAGGGGATAGCGGAAAACATTGAACTGAAATCTATAGGCTGCACGATTTCCATGCGTGATATCTATTTCAAAACAGAGGATTTGTAAAAAATCTCCCAGAAAAAAATCCGGCCTGCACTTGCACCGCCGGATTTTTTTCAAAACCTTTGCATCATCGTACTGATACATCAATACGATTTTTTACACACAAAGCCAGTTCCATGTACACCGCCACCGCAAGACTGCCCTATTCGGATGCCCTGCCGCTCTATCGCCAATTGAAAGGCAATGGACCTACCTGCCTGTTTGAATCGGCCTCTGCCACCGACAAATCAAGCCGGCTTTCGGTCATTGGTTTTGAACCGACCTTGGAGCTGATTGGCAAGGACGAGCATTTGGACATTCGTCTGCTCGATGTACGTGGTGCGGCTTTTTACGATTTTGTAAAAACCGAATTTGCGTCTTTTATCGAAAGCGAACGCGAAGGGCGCTTGCTGTTGAACATCCCAAAAACGCCTTTTTTCGGCGCCGAAGAAGACCGCTTGGAACGCCAAAACATCGTGCAACCCCTGCGCCGGATGCTTGCGGAATTCCATACCTCCGACAAAAACTTCATGGGCTTTTATGGCGCACTGGCGTATCAGTTTGTGTTCCAATTTGAAGACTTGCCGCATACAAAACCCTGTCCGGAGCCCGATTTTCACCTGTTTTTATTTGACAACATCCTGTTGTTCAACCATTTAACCCAAGACCTAACGCTGTACGTGACGCGGGAAAACGAGCAGGCGGCACAACAAGACTTGGAGAGCCTGCGACCAAAAACGAACACACACCCGTGGAGCGCAGCGCACTTGTCGGACGACGTCAAGTTGTCGGATGGGTCGCTGCGTATCGGGAAATTTGTGGCCACACCAGACGATGAAACCTTTAAAAAACAGGTGCAACGCGGCATTCAACTCTGCAACGAAGGCGAACTCCTGGAAATCGTCCTAAGCCGAAAACTCACCGCCCCCGTTAGCGGCGACCTGCTCCCCCTATACGAACGGTACAAAGCCATTAACCCTTCGCCCTACCTTTTTTACTTTGATTTTGGTGATGAAACCCTGCTCGGTGCCAGTCCTGAAATGATGCTGCGTTATGAAAACGGTCGCGCCACCTTGCGCCCCATTTCCGGGTCCATCCGTCGTTCGCAGGACCCGATTGAAGATCACCGACTGATGATGCAATTGCTCAACGACCCCAAGGAAAATTCAGAGCTCGACATGCTGATAGACCTGGGCCGCAATGACCTGGCGCGGATTTGCCAGCCGGGCATCGAAATCGACCACTACCGGATTGTGGAAAAATACTCCCACGTGACCCATACCGTGGCCCAACTGAGCGGCACTTTGCAATCGCGTTATTCGGGTTTTGACGCCCTGATTGCCAGTTTGAACGCGGGCACCCTGACTGGCGCGCCCAAGATTGCCGCCATGCAATACATCGAAGAAATCGAACAACACACCCGTGGATACTACGGCGGCAGCATCGGCTGGCTCTTGCTGAACGGCGACGTCAATACCGCCATCACCATCCGAACCGCCCATGTGCGCGACGGACTGCTTTCGTTCTCCGCCGGGGCCACGCTGCTCTACGAATCCGTGCCAGAGAATGAACTCCGTGAAACCCGGATTAAAGCCGGAGCGTTTATGGCGGCAGTAGAGGGGTTTGTCTAAAACTTATTCCACCCCCAAATAAGGCCGAACCTTGGCCAACCAGGCTTGGTCTGAAATCGCGCGCATCTTGCCAATGTCTTCCGCCGAAGCAAAAGCCCCGTGCTGTTCCCGATATGCTACAATAAGCTCTGCTTGCCGTTTCGTGATGTAGGGATGCGCATCCAATTCGGCCACGGAGGCGGTGTTGAGGTTGATTTTTCTGATTTCAGCGGCACCCACCACGAGCCGGGCCTTGATGGATTGAAATATGCTGTCGGGAAGGCCAGACACCTCTGCCACTTGCTCCACCGAACGAAATCCGCCGAGTTTTTCGCGAAAACTGAGCAATTGTTTTGCCCGTGTTTCCCCGATACCGGGCAAGGTGCGCCAGGTCTCCAAACCTGCTTGATTGATATCTACGGATGTGGTGGATGTTTTTTTGTCCGGGTATTTGCTCGTAAACGCTGCGGGTTTGCTTGCAATATGAGTGTTCGCGGTCTCTGAAAAAGTGGCATACCCGGCGATGCGCTGATAATCCTCCTCCTCAAGCGTGTAAATTTTCTCCAGGTCTTCCTTTTTTCGGAATTGTCCACCTTTTGTGCGGTAGTTCAGGATACTTTTCACCGTTCGGGAAGGGAGGCCGAGGCGAAACAAGTCGGACTCAGTAGCGGTATTCGGGTCAAATGCAAACAGTTCGGCCTGAGGCTTTTCTGCGCTTTTCTCCACCACGGGTTCGCTGCCCGAATCGATGTGGATATAGGGCAAAAGCCGCTCGAAATCTTCCTTTTGCAGGCTCCAAATTTTCTGAAAATCAGCGGCTTCGCGAAAACTTCCGCCCTTGTTGCGGTAGTTGCAAATCGTGTTTGCCACTTTTTCGGAAAGCCCTAGCCGGACAAAATCCTCTAACGAAGCCGTGTTGGGGTCAAAAACAAACAGTGCCGCTTCAGGCGCACTGGCGGCATTGCCCAGCGATACCCGAAAGGCCTGTATTTCTCGCTGAAACGGTTGAAAATCAGTGCTGCCACGCGGGCGGAGGTGGTGGGTAATTTCAGGGATGGCAAAAAATAAAACGGCCAGTGCAATGAGCACAATTGTGCCGTTTCGTTCTGCGCGATTGAAGCGCAGGTAGTTGAAAAAACGTGTTTTCATGTGGAGGTATTGGTTGGTGATTAGTTGTTTGATTTTTTACCGCGGAGGCGCAGAGACGCGGAGGTTGAGTTCTTAAAAATCTGTGGTTACCTTTTTCCGGGATAAATCCAGGCACCCTGTGTTCGGACATCGTGATAGGGCCAGCCTTGTTTTTCGCATTCTTCGCGCCAACGTTTTATCTGGGCTGCAGCGTTGGATGCCTCGAATACGAGTTGTTTGAATGGAAAACGCGCACGGCATTGGGCAATGGTGATCCGCGGACTTTTTGACAACACCAGCACATCCACAGCGATGGGACGTGGGTTGCCCGCAGTGGCCCATCGGACATCGTCCAGCAGGAGCATTCTTTGATTAAAAAACTGCACAAAAGGCAAGTCAATCAACAAGTTAGGAAATTTATGTACAGCACTATCGGCATAGAAAACGCCGACCTGTTCGCGCATCCCACGAGCCGTCCGATTTGCCAATGCGGCAAAATGCTCCTGTTTTTTACTGAGGGTGTCGGACAAGGCAACCACATGGTCCCCGTCAAAAAAATCCATCAGCCGGGCCTTATTCAGGTAATAGACCACGGTGGTTTGTTGTGTTTGTTTCCCCAAAACCATTCGCGTGCGGTACACTCCAAGTACAATCATGATGCCTGCAAACACCCCCAACCATTTGCCCCGACGGGTAGCTAAGGCCGCGCCCAAAAAAGCGAGACAAGCATACAGGGCAAACACCACCCAATCGGCCGTCCAAACATTTCGTACCACGCCGCCGGGAATCCCCTGGATAAAAAAGATGATTTTATTCATCCACAACAACATCTGATACAACAGGACGCCCAAGCCATCCGCCAACATTTGCGACACCACATCCAATACCACCAACATCGCGCCGCCCCACAAAAAGACGGCCCCCACAAACACCACCACCCAACCCGCTAGCCAAAAATAGACCGGAAACTGGTTAAAATAAAATAGCGAAAGCGGTAAGGTGCCCAGTTGGGCCGACACCCCAATCAACAAAACCTTGAGCGGTTCGTCCAACCAGGCCGACAAAGGAGGAAACATCTTGTAAAACCTCGGGTAAAAAAACACCATACCCGCCACGGCCGCGTAAGACAGCTGAAAACCCACGTTGAACAACAAAAAAGGATTGTACATCAGCAAGATAAAGGCCGAAGCGGGCAGCACATTCCAAGCGGAAGCTTCGCGCCAAAACGCTTTCCCAAGCATGTACACACTGAACATTACCGAAGCGCGCAACACCGAAGCGGTCGCGCCCGTGAGGAATGTAAAGGCCCAAATCGCGCTCAACACCAACGCCGTTTCCAGCAGCCGACCCGTTCTCCCACGCAATCGAAGCCGGGCAATCATAAACATCAACCCAACGTACAACATCCCGATATGGGTACCCGAAACGGCGAGGGCGTGCATCGACCCGGTTTCGGCGTAGGCCGTGCGCAAATCGTCGGAAAGGTCGTCGGTGTAACCCACCAGCAAGGCCGAAGCCACGGCGTATTCATCGGTGCTGGGGAAATACTTTTGGAGCAAACCCAGCAGGCGTTCGCGGCTTTCATAAGCTTTTTGCCAGAGCAGCCAGCCATTACCTCGGGAAAGCTGGAAGATGGAATCAGGTTTTACAAAGGCCTGATAATGAATATTTTGAAAATGAAGGTAGCGGGCGTAGTCAAACGCATATGGGTTCTTGGGTGGCTCGGTTGGGCACACCGTAGCCTGAAAACCAAGTCGGTCGCCGTATCGAATGCTGTCAGAAAAATTCGAGAGGTCCAGAAACAACATCACATTCCCCATGGCGGCCTGAAAAGAATCCGGGGAGCTGCCAATGGCTTCCACGCGCAAGGGCACTTTCATTTTTGTGCCTTTCGACGGCGCTTCATACACTGTGCCGAGGAAATAATGGCAGGCCTGGATTTGGGGAGCAAAGTGTTTCGGGAGCCTGGTTTCCTTGTATTGAACGATATGGAAATAGCCAAAACCCAACAGCAACAAATGCATATACGCCCCAAATACCCATCGGAGCCTGTACGCAAATTTCTGAACGGCGAGCAAAGCACCCAATGCCGCACCAATCATGAGTCCACAATCCAGATGAGACAAAGGGGTATCCAACCAAGCACCGAAGGCTAGGCCGGCAACAAAGGGGACGATAAAACGGAGGTAGGGAATACCATGCGGGTTCATTTGGTTTAAAAATCCTGGGGGATTGGCGGTTAACTTTTGGTTGCATTGTTTTCGGGGCTTAGACAAAGATAATCCGCCTGCATCAAAAAAACAAGACCAAGTGCAGCCTTTATCAATCCGCTCCGCTCAAAACAAAGGAGGGAACCGGTCAAGCGCAGAGCGGGTGTAACTCTTTTGCTTGAACGGCTCCCTCATTTCATTCAATGGGCCCCGGTTTTGCCGGGCGCCTTAATTTTTCACAAACCTAGCCGTGAACACCTCGGCAGTGGAGGTTTGTACTTCCACAAAATAGGTTCCGGGCAGCAATTGACTGATGTCCAAACGCTCCCGGCAAAGCCCGGGTTGGATCTCCTTCTGCTCGCCAAATGCACGAACTATTTGGCCGTTTAGGGACATGACGCTTACCCGATAGTTTGCTTTTTCTGCCAAAGCAAACTGGATGTCCACAAAATCCTGCGCCGGATTTGGGGAAACAGAAAGCGGCCTAATGCCTTGATTTTCACCAACAAATGGCAATCCTGAATTGAGCAATGTGCTGTCGAGCAAGATATTCTCGTCGCCGGGTTGATAGGCCAGGTAGGCAAAATAGACCAACAGCATCTCGTCGGTAGTGGCCTCCCCTTGCGTCACTGTTTGGGGTGGGAAACTGGGTTGATGCGGGTTGTTTTCCGTGTTATCGTAGGTGGCGTAGGCGTGGAGTTTGGTGCCGAAAGGGAGTTTTTGCAATTGCTGAAAGAAGTACCCACCTTGCCAGTGGAAATCCCAGTCGTTGATTCGAATGAGCGGGATGGTATCGTTTTGCAAGGTAACGCCGTAGGAAACGATGCTTCGCCCAATCAGGTGCATGTGGGGCGCCACGCTGAGCACGGAGACGTTGGCTGGAACCGTGAATTTGGCATGATAGGTTTTCACCTCGTTGGGCGAGATGTTGAGCGGACCGTTTTCGAGGGAGAGTGGGGAGTGGTTGAGAATTGGCGCGAGTTTTATCTCCCGAACACCCTGATTGCTGGGGGTGAAGAAGAAATTCAGGCGTGTTTGGTCGCTCATGCCTGTCACTCCCTTGGGGTAGTGCATTTGTACAATCAGGTCGGCGCCGGGCGAAAGTTTAACCCCCATAAAAGGTGGACTGAGGATGGTTCTCGCCCCAGGCACCCAAGCGCCCACTAGCCTGGCGCCATTTACGCCGGGACCCCCAAAATTGACATAACCCGGCTCGTTGGGCGATTGCGCATCGAGTACTTTCGCTTGTCCGGTGGTGTCTTCATAAATTAAAATATGGTGTACCACCTCGTGGTTGCCGGGCATGGCTTCGAGTCCGCGCAGGTAAGAAACCTGGTTCAAGCCATTGGGAATCACAAAACAGCGGTATTCATCGTCGGTAGCCGTAACCGTGTAGTAAGGCGTCATCAGTTCATGGTCGGGCATACCTACTTCCGATTCGTCACTGAATACAGGTTCGGGCGGCGCTTGGTTCAAATCGCCCGGCTGCGCGCCTGCGTCCACCCAGTCGCTGATGCGCTGGATTTCCAAATCACTTAAGCGGTTCTCATGGGCATAACTCCGGTAACTGGGGTCGGGCATCCAGGGCGGCATGCGTTTGGCGGTGGTGGCATCCTGAATTTCGTAGCGATTGCTGAACGCATTGGCGTATCCGATGAGCGAAAAGTGGCCGAGCCCGCCATCGCGGTGGCATTTCGCACAGTTTTCGTACAAGATGGGCGCGATGTCGTTGGCCCAGTTGAGGCTTTGTGCGTTGGCAGCAAAAGAAGCCGAAAAGAGTAAAGCGAAAAGCAGGTGTTTGCGTTGCATAATTGTTTGATAATGAATTTGTGAATTTGAATGTTCCCTCGCGTGTACTTCCTCCACTTTTTTCAAACTGTCTTCGCGCAGTGTGCCACAAAGCCGGTCCCAAAAAGTGAAATACAGGCCGTAGTTCCCGGTGAATTTTTCATGGTGGAGGTTATGGTACACAGATGTATTCAGCCATTTTCCCAGCGGATGCTTGTACATCTTTTTGGGAAAAAGCTCGTACCCCAGGTGACCGTAGATATTAAACAAAAGCATCATGGTCACAAACCCAAAGAATGAAATGGGGTGTAAGGGCATGACAATCAATAGTATTGGGATAATCCCAGCCTCTGCCACCGCTTCCAGGGGATGAAACGAAAAAGCGGCCCAGGGAGAAGGATTCACCGAACGGTGATGGGTGAGGTGCATACGACGATACAAGGCTGGCCAATGCATCAGACGGTGAATCCAGTAGAAATAGGTGTCGTGCACGAGCAAGGTGAGCGGGATACTCCCTATTACCCACGCCACGCCATATTGATTTACGTCGGTATAAAACTGGGTGTGCGTGTGGAACGAAGTTCCCAGGCAAAGCCAGGCCACCACCCCAAATATCAGGGAGGTCAAGGCCGAGTAGCCAATCTCTCTTTGGTAGTCGGTCGGGGTGGGAAATCGCTGCTGGATTTTGCGGAACAACCATGCGCGGCGTTTCCAAACATAAAAAACACCATACAGGATGGCCGAAAGCAGCACATAGCGGCCAAAGATGAACAGTGGCATCAACAGCCATTGAAAAGCGGAAAATTCGGTTGGGTTGAACATGATGCAATGGGTTGGATGGTGAGGAAGGGATATAGTTTAAAGTGCCTACCGTTTGTAATTTTCTATTCCAAAGGTAAAAGCGGTAAATAACCACACCGGCCGCTCGCTCAACCAAGCGCCACTTTTCATCAACGAAAGGCAAGACGCACTCCCAATGGTTGAGCAAACCCGTCCTGAGGTTGAAGCTATTTTTCCCCGCCCCCCTTGGTCCCCCACCTTTGTCTCATCACAAACGGAAAATGCAATCGGATACTTGAAACTCAGGGTTTTGCCGAACGGCCCAGCCAATTGTTCATAACCGCAACACTAAAAGAGCGGCAGCCCTTCCAACAAGTATCCGGTAGCACGCTCCCCCTCATTCACTCACTCACAACCTCACGCACTCACGCATTATGAAAAGCAATCAAAAAAATCTGCTGCCCTTTTTCGCACTTCTCTTTTTCGCTGCCCTGGCCGCGCTTACCTCTTGCCGCAAAGACCCAGAAGAAATCATCGAACTTATCTCCAACAGCGAAGCTGCGGAAATCATAGAAGACGCCGTAGCCAACCGCACTGCTGGCCTCACCGCACCTACTATCGACGCTGCAGCCATCGTGGACGCCTATCTCAACAGCTGCGGCGTACCGGGCGACACCTCCATTAGCAAGGTAAAAACTACAGGGGTTGCTACGTACGATTACTCCTTTGGCATGGATTGGCTCGTGACTTGTTCCGATCTGGGCGTACCGCAATCTGCCAACGTAGGCATCGCAGGCAACGGCGATTTCAGCAGCCCGCATTGGATGGGAACGGAAGCCACGGTGGGCGAACTCACTTTTACAGGACTCAGCCCGCAAGAAGCATCCTATGTGGTAAACGGCTCTTACGACCTTACCGGGAACCTTACCGGAAGCTTGCGCAAGGTTTCACCCAGTTTCGATTGTGTGGTTTCGCTGGACATTACCAACTTGGTGATGGATAAAACCAACTATCAAATCACGGGAGGAAGTGGTGTGGCTACGGTGACCGCTACAACCGCTAACGGACAAACCTGGACACTCAACGGCACCCTGGTATTCAATGGCAATGGCTCGGCCACGGTGGAAGTGAATGGCCACGAACACACGTTTCAGTGGCAGTGAGAAAATGGGATAAATGTGGTCAATTTGATTAATGTGGCCAATGTGGTGTCCTCTGCAGTGCAACATTCCCTCTTGATCATTGGACATTAAAAAAAGCGAGCCTCCCGATATCGAGAGGCTCGCCTTCTTTTAATCCTTAAATGTGGTCACATTTCATCCCATTGGTCACATTGACCACATTCCACCGCATTGACCACATTAATCACTACCGAATCACCACCTTCTGCACGCTGCTACCAGCTGCATTTTGGAGGCGAACGGAGTAAACCCCTGCTGGTACGTTTTGTACGTTCAGGGTGAGCACCTGACCGAGTCCAAGTCCTTTGGTCGTGTGGCTCATAACGGTGCGGCCATCGGCGGCTACAAGCGTGATGACCACCTGACCTTCCAGTGCTTGTCCAAGGCTGATATTCAACATATCGTCGGCCGGATTTGGCTGTACCAACATTGGGAGCAGCGTTTGATTGGGCTCTTCGGTACCAACCATAACTGGCTGCACGATAACGCCATATTCAGGAGCACTTGCACAAGCCTGATCGCCGCCATCGGCAGTGATACAAGCTTCGCCAGCGTAGTTGAAGAGGTCCATAACTTCTACCTCGTCAATGTACCAGCCACCATTTACAGGGGCATCGGCCACGTCAGAACCAAAGCGGAAGCGGAACGTGATGTTTTTGCCGGCAAAATCGCTGAGGTCGAAGTAAGATTGTTTCCAGCCATTGGAATTGCCTGAGAAACCGTACAGGAATGGAATAGCAAAAGTTGCGTATTGCACACCGCCATCATATCCGCCGCGGATTGTTTTTTCCTTCGGCAAACGCTGCCACTGCTCCAATGGGTCGGCCAGATCTTTTACTTCAAGGAACCCGGCATCTACACCGGCTTCTGTTTCGTACTGGTGCCAGAAGCGAAGTGCTGGTTTGGAACCCGAAACCGTGAGGTTCAGGGTGGTTTCCAGTACATAATCGGAAGCAATGGCTACGTTGCGGCCCGCCCATGCGCCTGTGCCGCTACCAGGGTGTACCACATCTGTCTGGTGGATAAAGATTTCACCCGTAGCAGGGTCAACAATGTTGGAGTACCACTCCAGTTCATCGTCCAAAAGGTCGCGGAAATAGCGGTTAGAACCAATACCTGCTGCGCTTTTGGCAGTGTAGGTCAGGGTCTTGACATTTCCACTTTGCATCGTGCCCAAGTCCCAACGAACTTCTCCACCCACTACGGTACCTCCATCCGAAGCGCTCACCAAAGTAAGGCCTGCTGGAAGTTCGTCTGTAACCACCACATTTGTAGCAGCGGCGTCTTTGTGGTTGGTAACCGTAATTTCAAACGATACATTATCGCCTGGCTCAACGGTAGGCGTTGAGGTTACCTTTTTGATTTTCAACTCTTTAATACAGGTTGGGATAGGGTCAAAGTTTTCGATACCATCGCCGGCACTACCGGAGTCGCCCTGACTTGCAAAATAGCCCAAACCACGGCGAGCAAAAACAGAAGAAATAAGGCAAGTGTCTACCCCATCATAATTGACAATATCCGCAGCCATAATGGCATCGCGACCATCGATGAACCCTGGGTTGCAAGGTTGGAATTTCATACCATCTACCACCAGTTGTACCGCACGGTAGTTACCGCTGGTAGTGTTGTTGATGTCTGCGTCCCAACCATATTTTTCTACCATTGCCCAGTACAGGTCCCAGATCATGTTGGACCATACTTCACCAACCCCGTGCGGAACTGCGCTGGAAGGCACTGCACTGTAGGTCAAAGGCGCAATGGTCATATCGGTAGAATAGGGATAGCGACGAATGCCTTGTCCATCCGTTTCCTGATAGAGCGCATAGGTGCCAATGCCACGTTTGTCGCTGCCCTGGTCGCCAGGCTCCACCGTAAGGATGAGGCCCGCCCAGTCGCTCCAGCCTTCGCCCATTTGCTCGGTATTGCCCAAGCAGGCAGCGCCGGTTCCGGTGAGGCGGTTGGAGATACCGTGGTGGAATTCGTGTGCGATGATTCCGTTGTCAAAATCACCATCGCGTTGCATAGGACCAGTCACATTGGGCAAACCAATGGAAATATTCAGCCCAGCACCTGCGTATTGGCGCAGCAGGTCGCAGTCAGATTTTTTCATCATGACGGCCGGGATGGTTACCTGACCACCAACAGCACCTGCGGCCATGCCAATTGTTGCATCTTCAAAGTTGCAAACGATACAAGCAATACCACCAGCTTCCTGAATATTGAGCGCTTTCCGGCCAAATTCGCACTCACCACGATCGACCATCACGATTTTACCCGCTACATCATTCACCGGCGGGTTACAACCAAGACTGGCAGAGGCAGAACCATCGGTCACAAAAACCACATCACCCGTCACCGGGGTAGTGGTGATGGCTGCGCCCCATCCGCTGGATGCCGTGCCGCCATAGTTGCCAATAACCGCTCCAGGGCCATTTACATTCACAATTTTACCACCTGCACGGTCCCAAACATACATCTGCATCCGGCCATGTCCTCCGTCTGCAGGAGTAGAAAAGTTGGCATTGTTGGTGCCGCTGCCGTCAATGGCTTGGGCATATACTTCGTCGTTGCCCAATCCGCCATTCCCATAGTTGTTGGCCTGGAAATTTCCGGATTCTTCATCAAAACCATAACGATAAAAGACATCGTGGATCATGTTGTTCATGTAGAACAGGTTGGTGATCGCCGATAGCTTGTTGGTAGTAGGCTCTGCATTCGGGTCGAATGGAAAATCAAATTCCAAGGTAGCACTGCCATCTGCAGATTCGGAAGGGTCGGGCGTGTCATCGCTCGGGCTATCATCAAACGCCCACACGTTGTTGCCGCGGGTGTAGGTATAATCTGCGCCCGTTGCGCCATTGGTATCCAACCAGCCATAAGGGGAAGCCTGCGCGTCGGCAGGATTGGTGACCACACTGCGGTTGCCGTGAATCGGGCTTTCCAACGGAAGCGCGAACACGTTGTACTTTTCATCCACCAACAACTCGTCCATGACAGACGGTTGAGGGCTGGGTGTTGAGGGTTTAGCGTTGACTGTAGATTGTTGGGTAGTGGCGGCACATTCGTCGGCACCACCACCACGGTGTCCGTGGCCCAATTGGCAATAAGTGGTGTGGTTCAGCTTGGTAGAAATTGTGCCTGTTTGTGCATCCACCGTGATGGTCCAAAGATCAGGGGTGTTGGCCTGATCGATGACCATTTGCCACGAAAGACGAACGGTGCCATTGTTGGCGAGCACATACGCAGCCGATACCGGAATGTCGTTTCGAGAAATCGAACCACCTTCAAAGACGAGGTTCTGCTCATTGATTTTGCTGCGCAGGGCAGGAACCGGGAAACCTGTGAACCCCAGGTTGACCATCGCCATTTCAAGGGCTTTGGCGGCACTGAGCGAAGGCAAGTCTGTATTGGTGCGGTTGCCCAGGTCGTTCACAAAACGGTGTCCGAGATGCACCACCTCGCCGTTCGACTTCACGTGGAGGCCAAACAGTCCGTTGAATACCGGAATCCCGTGATGTTGTTGTTGTACCCAGACGTGGGTGACACCATTGTGTTTCGTACGGTACTCACGTACAACTTTTACGTCCGCGACGTCATTTTTAGTCAATTCGAATTTGACAGGATTTTCCTGCAAAAAACGAAGTGCTGTGATGCGAGGACTCGCATCTTGTGCAAAAAGACCCACCGCTGAAAAAGCGATTAGGCCAGTCAAAAGCCAAAGGCGTGTGAAGAGGAAATGTCGGTTCATTTGCCAGACAGAATGATTTGGTGAAAGATAGCAGGCCTCGGGGGGCTGCCAAAGGTAGTACATGGTGCTTTTCCCAAGTTACTACCACTCAAAAATGTCAGAAATAGCAAAGTTGCCTTCCCGTTTTTAAATGTATTTGAGCTAAGTCTGGAATTCGTTGCGCTACTTACTACACCGTACAATCCTTGTTTCTACCTTTGCCTCAAACAAAGTCAACGTTGGAAAACAAATCAGCCAACAACCTGTCTGACCGACAGGCGGGCGAACAACCTAAAACTAATCACCAACAACCAGCCGACACCGTGCCAGAAGTCAAACTTTTTGCCTGCTCCGCATCCAAAGACCTCTCCAAAGAAATCGCCCTTCAATACGACGCACCCTTGGGCGACACCACGCTGGCCCGGTTCAGCGACGGCGAAATGCAAACCATCATCAACGAAAGCGTGCGCGGTTCCTACACGTTTTTTATCCAAAGCACTTGCCAGCCCCACGACAATTTTGTGGAGCTCCTACTCTGGATCGATACCGCACGCCGCGCCTCGGCAGGGTACATTACGGCAGTAGTGCCGTACTTTGGCTATGCACGGCAAGACCGTAAAGACAAACCGCGGGTACCCATCAGTGCCAAACTCATGGCCAATATGTTCACCGCAGCAGGGGTAGACCGCATCATGACCATGGACCTCCACGCCGATCAGGTGCAAGGCTTTTTTGATATCCCGGTGGACCACCTGCGATCCGAAGCGATTTATGTGCCTTATCTGGAAAAACAGGACCTGTCGAAAGTGATTTTTGCAAGCCCAGACGTAGGCGGCGTGAAACGCGCCCGTATCTATGCCATGCACTTTGGCCGCGAACTCGTCATTTGCGATAAATACCGCACCAAAGCCAACGAAGTAGCCGCCATGACGGTCATAGGTGATGTGAAAGGTGCAGATGTTATCTTGGTGGACGACCTCGTGGATACCGCAGGAACGCTTTGCAAGGCCGCCGATGCGCTCATCGAAAAAGGGGCCAATTCCGTACGCGCCATTTGTACCCACCCGGTGCTTTCAGGTAAAGCGTACGAGAACGTTGAAGCCTCCCAGCTCTCCGAACTGATTGTCTGCGATACCATCCCACTTCGTCGGGAATCGCCCAAAATCAAGGTGCTCTCGACCGCCAATCTTTTTGCCCGCGCCATCCGCAACACCGTGGAACACAAAAGCATCGCCGCGCTGTTCCATTAAGCGATTTACGGTTTACGATTTGGGATTTACGATTTTTTTGACCCGAAGAATGAAGGAGTTATTCCTTTTTCGGGTCAAAAAAATCGTAAGTCGTAAATCTAAAATCCAAAATTCTAACCGCTCCCTTCATTTTTGCCGCCGCATCCTAAATGTGCTTTTTAGCACGAATGGGGCACACCTATCTTCGTACCAGTTTTCTCATAGTATGTTTTGATTTTCCTACTGCTTCCCCTTCTGGCAGTAGGATTTTTTTTAAATCCTCTTTCCTTCAGGGCCTCCGCGCTCATATATTGCTTCGGTTTGGCACTTGGCGCGACGTTCATCATCAAACGTCGCGCTAGGTGCGGGTCGCTCCTCCCAACTTTTTTAATGGCTGGCTGTTTGGACAATGTTCAATACATTGCCCTATGTTTTCTTTTTCGTCTAAAACCATACTCCTTGCCGCAGGATTTTCCTTGCTAGCCATCGCCGCGTTCGGTCAGGTAAAAAGTGGCGCCTACAGGGTCATGCTCCAAGGCCTTTTGAGCCATAATGTGCCCGAAACGGGAGTACGACAAGCTGCCCGCGACACGGCGTCCTGCGTTTTTCTGGACGCCCGCGAGCCGCGAGAATTTGCCGTGAGCCATATCGAAGGTGCCATCCATGTTGGCTACGACCATTTCGACTTGGCCAATCTGCCTTCCAATATTTCCAAAAACCAACCCATTGTGGTCTATTGTTCAGTGGGGTATCGCAGTGAAAAGGTGACGGAAAAACTTCAAAAGGCAGGTTTTACCCAGGTTTCAAACCTCTACGGAGGTATTTTTGAATGGGTCAATCAAGGCCATCCGGTTGTGAACGAATCTGGCCTGACCAATGATGTACACGCCTACAACCGTACCTGGGGCGTTTGGCTGAAAAAAGGGAATAAAATTTATAAGTAACACTATTCTCACGTCGTTTTATACAAAAAACCCGGTCGCCACTTTCGACGCCGGGTTTTCTATTGTACGAAGTATTTCTTTCACCAAATCATTTTTTTACATCTTCAAATTTTGGGGCGTTCATCATGGCATGGCTCATCTTTTTGCCACCAAAACGGTATGCCATCCCTACATTTACAGAATAGTCCGCAAATGCCGCATCCCCATTGCGCGGGATGCCATTGGCGTCGTTTCCACCCGCAATGTCCGCCACGCTACGCGTGCGTTTCCGGTAAAGCGCATAGGGAACATTTACCGAGAAACTGAAATTGCCGCGTGAAAAAGCCAAACCTGGCTCCACCGACACAATAAAGCCCGGGCGGCGGAAACCCTCGCTTCCACCAACCAAATCTTTAGCAGGTACACCTTCCGCACGGAAGCCCAAACCTGCCGCAAGGCCATGTCTGGGAGATACCAGGTAGTTTGCGCCCAAACGCACCACAAATTGATCCGCAATAGAGTGGAAGGCAGTGATTGAATCTACCGAGGTGGAGTTTGCATTCAAAACACGGTTGACGGTATTATTTGTTTCCTGTGGATTGGACATGTAAAACCCATTGAAGTACAAGGAGCCCCGTGTACCCACGGCCGTAAACCCTTGGAGTTCAAGGCTGATGCCCACTCCGCCATCGCCCAATTGGATGGACTGGTCAACGGCTTTCACAATGATGGAGTCGCCACCATCGGTCGCTTTCCGTTTGTGGAATTCATCCTGCACGTTTTCATTGCCGGTTGGCAGTTTTACACCCAGACCAACCGCAAAGTTGCTCTTGATATGTTTTGTTGGGTCAAGC
Source organism: Saprospiraceae bacterium (assembly GCA_022842255.1). GTDB lineage: Bacteria > Bacteroidota > Bacteroidia > Chitinophagales > Saprospiraceae > M3007. The sequence continues at coordinate 21,955 of JALHPW010000002.1, forward strand.
AGCCAGTACAAGCCGGAAATACGGACATCCCCAATGCCTTGTGCACCTGTTTCAAAACGCTTGTGTTCAGGGTTTGCAGTAGCGCTGTTTCCATAGTGCTCGTACAAGGACGAACGATCGTAATGAATGAGGGGCAAGTTGAAGGAAAAGCTCAAACGGTTGCTTACCCCATAGGATACACCCAAATCAAGCGAATTGGCCCAGTTGATTACTTCGGTGTCGTTTTCCAGTCGCTCTTTTTGTTCTGTATCACTTTTATAGTGCCGGAAAGAGCGGAAATAGCGGTAGTTGGCACCGACTTGCCATTGGCCTTTGCCCAACAAAATCGAACTGGAGGCGGTGCCCGAGCAGCCGCTCATAGGGCGAATGGCAACACAACCTTGCGCGAGCGCCTGTTGTGCAAATAGCATTAAAACAAAGCCAAAGAAGAATAGAACAGGTAGTTGTTTTTTCATGAGACGAGTAGCAAGGAAGGTTAGAAATCGTGCTACAAAAGTATAGCGCTTATTTTCCGACCTTGCCTAACTCGCCTTAGAGTTTCCTTAGAAGTTGTTTATACTGTGATTAAAGTGATTTTGATGATTTGAGTGATTGAAACACCTTGATTTTTAATTGATTATACAAACTCAATCCTCAAAACCACTTTGCGTTGGCTATAATACAATTAAAAACCCCGAAGAATTTGAATTCTTCGGGGTTGAATATCAACATTTTAAGTCAAATTATCGAAGCAAAGTCACATCCTTACTCTCTCGGTGGCGTTCTCCACCACACTCATAATCCAAGACCCACACATATACATCGGAAGGGGCTAGTTTGTCGCCAATCCGGCCATCCCATTGCGCATTCGGACCGGAACCCTCGTACAGCTTTTGTCCCCAACGATCGTACACCCGGAGCGACAGGATCACGTCAGCGCCCTCGTGTGGCACTACCCGGAAGAGGTCGTTCGCCCCGTCACCATTGGGCGTAAACGCATTGGGGACGTAGATTTTGGTTTCATCGCACACGAATACACGGTATTCAACCGAATCCCGACAACCATTACCATCCGTTACAACCAGTAAGAAGGTCGTAGAGGTATCAGGACTAGCTGTAGGGTCTGGGCAATTGGGAATGGAATCGCAGCCTGGTGGGAAAGTCAAATCGCCCAATGGGCTCCATTCATAATTTACATAATCGTCCGGTGTTTCGATGACCACCTCCCCGCCCAACGCAATCACCAGCGCCGAATCCTGCTCCGGCACCTGCGGACTGGGCACTTCTTTAACCGTCACACAAGTGGTTACCACACAACCTGTTATGGGCGAAACCTCGGTTTTGCAGATAACCCCAGTACTGGTAAACGTACTGTCAAAAACGGTTTTGGAAGTTCCCTCGCAAAATGCCACGGTTTCCTCAATCGTAGTCGGCTCTACCTTCAGTTCTTGACTGATGATGCTGTCGCAACCGTTGATATTTTGCAGTTCCAAGGTGTAAATCCCGGGCACATCGGTCGTCTGGCCAAGTATCAAAACGGGGTTGCCTTCACAAGTGGTCAAGGTGGGCAATTGTATATTGGAAGCCGGGTTCACCGCCACCGACACACTGCCCGTACCCGTACAACCGCCTGAGAACGTAACGGTTACACTATAAACCGCATTCGAGCCTGGCTGAACCACCTGCAATTGCTGGTTCGGGTTGGAAATGCCAGGTCCCGTCCAATTGTAAGCCGATCCGCCTGCGGTGGCTTCCAGGGTGGCAGGCTCTCCTTCACAAATCACCAAATCCTCCGATTCAATCCCGAAGGAACCGCCAAACTGGATTTCAAATTTTCGCTCTATCGTGCAATCGCCCGATTTTTCCTGCAACACCAGCGTCACCAATTCGCCCGGTTGCACATCCGGGCCCGGCGTGTACACCGCGTTGGAGCAGTTGACGCAGCTCAAACCGTTGGGGGTGAGCCAGGTGTAGGTGCTGCCCGAAATGCTATCCGTTCCGACATTGACGGTCTGCAAATTGCAAAGCCCGATGCCTGTGGTGACAATCTGATTGCCCGCCAACGGGAAAATCTGATCGGCACAAGCACAGTTTTCATCCGCCGGAACGAGTGCCAGCAAATCGCAAAAAGCCGAAACCGGCAGGTTGTTGAGGTTTCCGGAAATGGGCAACACCCCTCCCGGAGCAATGGTACCGTTTTGGGTAATTTCCGCAATGAGGGGGTCGCTCAAGTCAATCTGACCATTGCCATTTTGGTCGTGATACAGCTGTACCAAGGGGTTGGTGGCAATGGAATTGCCAGCGTTTTCGAGCACCGCATTGAAGGTGGTCTGTCCGCCCTGTGTGTTCAACTCGAAGTTATTCAGTTGAAATTCAGGGTTTTGCGCATTCAGGTTGAGCAAAGACTCTCCTGTGGCAATGTAAATGTCACAGAATTGATTGCTCGACGAACAGAAGGCCTCCGTCTTTTCGCGGGTTTGCAACACCACAAATTTATCGGCACAACCCGCCGGGTCGTCGTATTGAATACGGAACGTAAAGCCAAGCACATTGCCTGCGCCAATATTGGTCGGCAAGGGCAATTGCAGCTGTTGGCCGGATACCTGAGGCGGGCCGTTGGGAGCGTTTGTTCCGGCCTGATACGAACCAGGCACGTACGAGGTGCCCGCGGGGAGCAGGATATAGATGCTATCGCCCGACATGGGGACATCGTTGACCGCAATGCTCGCCGAAAGTTGCACTTCCTGGCCACAACCAGCCGTGCCGGGTGGGTTGCTGAATTGCAGGTTAGAGGCTGCGGAACTGCTTGGCTCTACACCTTCTATACCGATTGGGTCGCCAGGTTCGCGCAAAATATTGGAATTGATTCCACAAGACTGCACCGATTCAGCGCCATAAATCGGCTGCGAATTGGCTACCGCGCCACATTCTGCTATGACCCTGAATCGGATGCGCAAGGCATTGAGCGGGTTTTGATCGGCTGAAACCAGGCCGTTTTGGGCCAAAATGTTGGATGCGGATTCCGGATCGAATTGCCACACATTGCCCGGCACTTGCACCGGGTCGGCGAGGTTGATATACGCCCCGCCAGCAGGATAAGAAAGCTGCGAAGAGCCCGGTTGGATGCGCATTCCCGGTGGCAACTTGATGCTTGGCAGAATGTCGTAGGCCGTGCCATCATTGGCATTGGAAATTTCAAATTCAAAATACCCGGAAGGCTCACACATCGGAATAACGGGCGGCTGGTTTACCACCACCAGTTCCAATTCCGGCGGCTGTGGGCGCAGTTCTATGGTTTTGACAAAGCTGCCACAGGCATCGCCGTTCGCGTTGAAAACCTGGGCACAATCCCAACCAAAACGGAAGGTGACGGTGACGGGGCGACAACTCAGGTTGCGAGCGATAAAACGAAGGGCTGGCTGGCCAAAACTCACCAGATTGCCCAATTGATATACCCCGCCGACCTGCGGAACCGGCGTTTGCCCAGGCATGAGCAAAAGCTGTATGTCTTCCAAATCTCCATCCGATTCTATGCTCATCCAGGTATTGGGTGCGTTCACAGGCGCATTGTTGCGCAGGAAAAAATCGAGCAGTACATCATCCGTAGGCAAGTACAATATCTCGTCTAGGGTAAAAAACTGCAATTCCGGGCTACCACTTTGGTACCCATTGGGGTTGGCAATGTAATAGGTGGCATTCACTGGGTCGTGGAAACACATGTTGGCGTATTCCAACCCCAGCACGGTGCGTCCAAATTTGGTACCGTCGTACCCACAAGTCGTGTCAAACCGCGTGCTGATTTCAAAATTATACCCCTCATCCAAGGTGTTGGCAAAAAACGGGCTGAGGTCGAGGGTCAATGAATCGCCTCCAAAGCCGGGCGCTATCGGGGTGGTGCCGAAAAGTTGGACGTTGTCTTGCAAACGCAGGTAATTCAACTTCGTTTCCAATAGCCCGACGGCCGTTGGCAGGCTGTAGGAATAGGCGGTTACCGTAGAAAGTTGACGCACCTCGAAGGGGAACATATTGGCCCGTGCAATCCGCATATTGTATTGGAAGGGCGACACCTCGGTGCTTAGGTCGCAAGGCTCTATGATCTGAGCAGCTGGGTTCACGGATTCCAGATATCCAGAAAACTGGCAGATTTCCTTTTCGGTACAGAAATCTTCCAGCTCCCAAGAATAGGTTTTGTCTGTATCGCAAATGGAATTCCGGAAATTGATGAGCGGTGGCGCGTTCGAGCCATTGGGCGTAAAGTTGTTTTCAAATTTGAAATCGGAGGTGAAAAACAACGAGTCCCCAGCTGAAAGCACAAAATTGGGCGGCAAACAATCCAATTGAGCAAATGGCAGGTTGAATTGGTGGAACATATTGGTCAGCACATCGATGATCTGGGGCGGACGGATATTTGGTTCTGCTACCTGAATCACGTGCTGGTCAGACTTGATGTCGGGCAGGCCAATCGGGCAATCATATTGTTGTCCACCAGCCGTTTTGATGGTCAAGTGGGAAGACACAAAACTGGTGGTGTCGTAGTTGGCGAACAATATTTTGCCCAAGGCGATATCGTATTCATCGCCGTCCAGGGTATCAAAATCGCTGGCCCAGGATTCAAAAAACACTCGGAAATTTAATGCGGAAAGCGTGCCCTGCAGCATGAATGCGCGCAGTTCGGTCCGCAAGGTGTCGCCCACAAGGAAGCGGTCGCGGCGTACGCCGGGCGCATTGGCGATGTTGTTGTTGTCGGCCGCGCGGTCGTCGTTGTTGTCCTGCAGGCCGTAGTTGGTGCGGTAGGAATCAAAATCTACCACGACCAAATTACCGCCGCCAAGCCCGCCGCCGCCACCACCTCCGCCGCCGCCACCGGTGGTATCACATTGATCATCCACTACCAGTATAAATTCGTCGCAAAACGTTATCGCACAGTTGATTGGGTCGTTGGGCGTGGTCGACACCATGGAGTAGGTATGCAGTTTGAGTTGGCAGCCCCCACAATCTGAAGGCGGTGGGTAAACGATATAATCCAGGCCACGTGGCGGCACATTGGGCACGGTTTCTTCACATGGCATGCCCTGCTCGCAATGATAGAGCAGGCAAATTCCGTCGCTGACAGAATCCTGCGAGAAGGGCAGGTCGAATACCATACGCACGGTAGTGGAGCCGTCGGCATTCGGGGTAATTTCGGATTCCAGCGGGGTTTGTCCGTCTAGGTTCAGCGGACAGGATTGCACCCAATCAAACCCAAGTGGTATTTCAAAAATGACTTGCAGGTAGCCCGTGTCTTGCACCAAGCGACCGGATTTAACCCAATAATTCAGGTTGTAAGTCTCATTGTCTTGCAGGCAATTTTCCAGGTTAAAATCCACACTCGCCTCTACTTTCAAAAATGCCGTGTCCGGGTAAAAATTAAACACCGAACCAACGGGCACGTTGGGCGGACAAGCCTTGAAATAATTGTACCCCACGCGCATCGCTGGGATCAGTCCGCCACAAATGGGCTCGCAGTAATAGGTATTGAAACGCAGACGCACGGTATCGCCCGGCAAAACCTCGGGCACGGAGACAGTTACATCCAAGGAGTAATCTGAAATACCACAACTTCCCAAGATGGTTGGTGTGTTGAACAGTGCGTTTAGCCCTTGCCAGCCAGAACCGTTGTTCCACTCAAACGAAGTTTGGTCGAGCGCATGAAAGGAGGTATCGAGCGTAAATGGGCTCACCAAAACATTCGTGGCGGCAAGTTCGCCGTTGTTGATGATCAGAATCTCCTGGGTGGACGGGATGGCCCCACATTGACTCACGGGTGCGGCGTAGATGGGTACAAACGACAGGCTTGGATTTTGGGTAGTGGGCAAAATCGTGATGGAAGCATATATGCTGTCTTCCCGGCAGTTTGGTCCGCCACATCCCCAACCGATAACGATGAGGGATTGATTGGTGAACGTTGGAATACCACAATCTTCTATCGTTATTTTTTCTACCAGGGTTATTTCCTCGTTGAATTCCAGGAGGTTGTCGCCATCCCCGACCGATGTGAAAACACTACCCGGCACATCGGCAGTGAAAAGTGTAGCCACGTTGGTCTGGTTCACCCCGCCCTGCAACTGGATGCTGATGCCAGGGAAGTGGGCATCCCGGAACGACAGCGATTGAATGGCCCCTTCCCGGGTGTTTTTCATGGTAATCATCCGCATTACCACATCGCCTTTTTGGGCCGTGGTGGTGGGCGGCGTCACGCTGCTGATGTTCAACAAACCCGTTTCTACCGGATAAAAATTGGAGACAAATTGTTTGCTCCCCCCGGCATAGGTGGCTACGATGGTGTTGGAAAAGGTCAGGCCGTCGTTGATGGCTTGCACCACTGGACAATCGGCCGTTATCCGCAGGGAAAAGGAAGCCGCCGCCCCGCCCGCCAAATCTGCTAGTGCAAAGACTGGGGCGTTGAGGTTGGAAATATTGTTTTCCGTGGCACCCGTCACCGACCCGGGCACGTACGTAATGCCCGCGGGGAACGTAATGGTCGTCCGCAGGTTGGTCGCTGCCGGTCCCGCACCATTTTGCAGGGTTACGCTCATTTGGTCCGTTCCACAGACGTATAAGCTATCTGTATTTTGGGTGGAAATGACCAGATTTTGTGCAAAAAGGGTGGCAGAAAAAGCCAAGAAGGAAATGACGAGTAAGAAGTTTTTCATCCTGTGGATATTTGTTGAACGGCTTTCAAATAAGCGAAGGGTATAAATTGAATTCCAGCGTCCAAAGTAAGCAGCGGAAATTGAACGCGAAAAGCAATTTTGTGAAATGACGCACAGTAGCGGTGAATGCGCTGCCCGGTTGAGCAAACACATTCACCCGTATGACGCACATGGGTGACAAAAGGCTGGGTAAGCATAAAAAAACTGCCTTCCCGGAAATTCCGAAAAGGCAGTTTTGGATGGTAATATTGATATGCAGCTGCGTACAGGTTGATGGGGTTTATACGGTTGATGGGGTTGATTAGGGTTTATAGAGGGCCTCAATTCACAATCACTTGCTCCGTAAAAATCTTTTCTCCTTGTTGTACGTGGATAACAATCGTCCCTTTTGCATAGTCCGAAAGGTCAAATTGCTGGCTGTATTTTCCACCGAAAGCATTGAGTTCTTCCCGGAACAGCTGACGGCCTGAGAGGTCAAAAAATGATACCGTGGTGGCCACTGGGTCGCTGGAAAATTCCACAGTCACCTGACCTTTACTTGGGTTTGGGTAAGCCCGGAAGTTGTTGAGTTTCAAGCTGCGGTCCTGCGAAGCAGCAGGCGGTGTATTCACTTTGGGTGCGTCGCCTTCCCCTTTTCGGATGGTGATGATGCTGCGTTCGCGTAGGCTGCGCTGGTCGTCCTCATTCCAATTCCAGGAAGTGAAATTGCGGACTTGCTCGCCATCGCCGTCCAGGATTTGGACGCGGCTGCTGTTGTCTTTACAAGCCTTAAGGGTCGCTTCGGTGCGCATGGTTTTGCCTTCACGCAGGTAGTCAATCTTCACTTGATCGCCTACTTTGTGTTTGGCGATTTCGGCCCAAAGGTCGTCGTGGTTTTTCACGCGCTGGCCATCGATGGCAGTAATGACGTCGCCTTGGGCCATGTTTACTTCTCGGGCCGCGGATTCTTCCGCAAAGTCATTGATACGCGAGCCTTCCGCGCTTCCTTCCGAATAAGCGTCGGAGAATACGCCCAGACAGGCGTCTTTGGAGCGGACGTTCACCGTGCAGTTGCCATTGTTTACGCCTACATCATTCCACATTTGCTCCGGGTCGAAACCACTTAGGTCCCAGTTGCCGCTGTTTACGGACCAGGAGTTTTTTTGTTCAATAAGGGTAGCTTCGGTAGTATTGCGTTTTCCGTTGCGTTCGAAGACCACGTTTACTTTATCACCTGGTTTTGTGTAGGCCATAAAATCGCTGATGTCTTCAAAATCAGCAATGGGGGTGTCGTTTAACTGGAAAATTTCGTCGCCATCCCGCAAACCAGCTTTATCTGCGCCAGAGCCATCGGTGATGCTCACGGTTACCCCAGGCTCATCGTTTTCACCGCTATTTTCCATGTCCGACACGCCGAGAAAACCCTTGGGTTCGACTTTCGTGTCGCATTTTACCTCACCGCGTTTGGTAAGCGTAGCTTCCGTGGTGGCGGCTTTCCCATTGCGCTCGTAGGCAATACGAACCTTGTCGCCCGGTTTGGCAGCGTTTACGAACTTGGACAAATCGCTCCATTTATTGGTAAGCGTTTCGTTGAGTTTTATGATTTTGTCGTTGTCGCGCAGCCCAGCACGGTCGGCAGCGGAACCACGCACCACATTTACCACCAATCCAGGTTTGTTGGCGTCTTCATCGGAATCTTCATTGACCCCTAGGAAGGTTTCGCTATCGCCACAGGTAGTGGTGCCAGAATAGCCACTATATCCTTCATAGCCATTATATCCTTGATAACCCCCATAGCCTATTTCATCCCCCTCCTCTGACTCCTCCCCTGAATCTTCGCTAATCCGGACTGTTTTGGAGCCCTTCACCACGATGGTGCGCTCGTCGTCGCCGCCCGTAACCTTTACTTCAACCTGGGTGTTGTCAGCACGGTTATCGCGGATGTATTTTTCAACATCAAAATTTTCGGCGGCAGCCCCTTTTTTCACGATGGTTTCGGAGCTTTCGGAGCCGTCGGCATCCACGGTGCGTTTGGTGATGACGATTTTTTTAGCCCCGTTTTGTTGGGCAAAAATGGAAGAAACGCACCACGGAAAAAGCAACAAAGTGGCAGAAAGCAAAAGGATACGGGTTGTTTTCATAGATACAAGCAGAAAATAAGTGATGAAGGATAGGTGTTCGTTTGGTTATTGGGGTTGTGCCTGCCTGCGGGTAGGCAGGGTTATTTGTTTGGAGGCGCAGTTCAAAATCTGCCCCAATAGAGCAAGCCAAAAACGATGGACAAAATAGGTTTGTCGAAGTTGCACGACAACACATTTTTTGAAGAGAAAGATTCGACGTATGGAAAATTGCTGCCCCTGGGGGACGGGTTTCGACGAAAATTTTAACATTTTTTCCGAACAGAGGCCTTTGCACATACTTCATTTGAAAGGACAAACGTTAAAGCCCTGTCGGCCCATTTGGGTTGACCTTTTATTACATTCCACGAACAAGCATTTAATCTCACGAACACTCTCAAACCGACTCTATGGCAAGTGCTCGATACAAAATCCTGCTGGTCGAAGACGACCAAAATTTCGGCGACGTGCTGCGCTCTTACCTTGAGATGCACGATTACGAGGTAAATCTCGCCACCGACGGTGTGCTGGGCCTCGAAGCCTTCCGCAAAAGCCACTACGACCTTTGCGTATTCGACGTGATGATGCCCCGTAAGGATGGCTTCACCCTCGCCAAAGACGTACGCGAACGCAACAAAGACGTGCCCATCATCTTCCTTACGGCCAAAACCATGAAGGACGATGTGCTGCAAGGTTTCAAGCTTGGCGCCGACGACTACATCCCAAAACCTTTCAATTCGGAAGAACTTTTGCTCCGGATTCAGGCCGTATTGAAGCGGGTAAATAAAAATCCGGACCCGCGCGACGACCAGCGCGAGTTTATCATTGGGAAATTCCACTTCAACTTCCCACTGCGCATCCTCACATTCCAGGACGCCAAACCCGGCGAGGAAAACCAGTGGAAACTCAGTCCCAAAGAGGCCGAACTGCTCAAAATGTTCTGCAAATACATCAACGACGTAACGCCACGTTCGGAAGCCCTCACCAAAATCTGGCATGAGGATACTTACTTTACAGCGCGTTCCATGGATGTGTTTGTAACCAAACTCCGCAAATACCTGGCGCTCGACCCCGCCATCGAAATCGTGAACATCCACGGCAATGGATTTCAACTTTTGGTGCGCGAACCAGCCGCCGCTTAACCGAGACTTCCCTCGAAACTTTTAATATTCCTACCGATTTATAACCCGTATGTCGCCCACGACATGCGGGTTTTTTATTAGACTTATTGCGTGCACTGCGCGCGCCACAAAAAAACGCGGACCCAACAGCTTGTGCTGTCCAGTCCGCGTTGCATTTTCAGCCAACTTATGTTAAGTCTATCGTAGTACCACCTTGCCGGTGCCCAGCAACTGACCATTGCTGCGCACCTGAAGGAGGTAAATCCCTGCGGGCAAATCGCCGCGCTCAAAGCGCCATTGTTGTCCGCTGGCATTGGCACTGCGCACGAGGCGTCCGGTAGCATCCGTCAAAGCTACCTGCCACTCCTGCAAGCCTTCGATGCCGCGCAGTTCGAGCTGGGCCGTTTCGGCCACCGGGTTGGGCAATACGCGCAGCTCAAGACCATCGCGCATGGGCTGCCAGGCGCTGAGGGTCACAAAATCTACCGCAACCCGGTGCACAGTGGTATTGGTGATGACGGGTTCGTTGAAATCGAAGAAAATGGCCGCCGAGTTCAGGATGTCGGTCTGCAGTGGCACATCCTCTTTTTGTGCAATGCGGAACGAGACAAAACCATTGGAACCTTCCAGGTTGGTGCTGCTGTCGGGCAGCAAGATGTTGTCGAAGGTGAATTTGAGGTTGCGGTCGCCGTAAAACTCAAAGGTGTACGGGTGACTGCTTGCACCGGGGCGCACGGTAGCCGGATCGAGCCAGCCCGAGAGGGTATCGCGAATGACCACCGTGAATGCCGTGTCGGTGCCCGTGTTCTGGAAGCGGATCAGGTACTCCAAGGCAGTGCCGGGTTTGATATAGTGCGCTGCGCCGTAACCGATTGGGAACCCTTGCTTGTCGTTGGGGTCGTAGGAGCCAACATTCGGGGTGCAGTCGATGTCTTCCCAGGGGTCGTTGTCGTTCATCGAGAATTGGTTTACAAAACCGATGCTGAACTGTCCACCATTGGCGCAGCCTTCCACGACTTCGGTTGGAACGGACAAGCCGGGGTGGAAAGGCTCTTGTGCCACTTCCACGCGCCAGGTAGCGCCATTTGCGGGTACTTTGAAGTGGTGCTCTTCAGACGGTGCAAGAATGATGGCCGGTGGTGGGGCGTTCATAAACATCACGGCGTCTTCGATGATGACGTATTCCAGCGGCTCACTGGTGATGCCGTTGCCTACATTTCGGATGGTGAATTCCAGGGAGTCGGTGTTACACTCGGCCTCAACCTCAAGGCTGGCGCCCGACCATTGTGGGTTGTCTGGTTGGCAGGAACCAGTGGGGTAAATCGTAGCTTCCGTGCAGTGTATTTGGCCCAATTCGGCATCGCAACTCACCTCTACGGTGAAGTAAAACGTGCCACATTCGTTAAACGGCACATCACCTAAATCAAAACGGTATAGGTTGTTCCCCAAGTTTGTATAGCCAACCGTTGCAGCGGTGACCGTCAGGAAGTTATCGATTTGTACATCCACATAGGCATCGATGGCATCTGCGGTTCCCTTGTTGCAATAATTCACCCAGTAATTTCCAAAAAAGCAGCGGCGTAGTAAGGGGGTACTCAGGTCGACCGACATAGCCGGGCAAATGGCTACGGGTTGCAGGAGAAAATCGCGCTCCTGGGTTTCGTTTGGATTGAGGGTCAGGGTGTAGGATGCCTGGCAAGGCAACCAGAGGTTGTTGGGCGGCTGGACTTCAATGGTATAGGTATCTGGAAACAGGGAGGTATGAAAAAATCCATTTGCATCGGTGACCATGAAAAACTCGTCGCCAGCCGAATTGGTGATTTTCAGGAAAATTTGGGTCAAACCCTCATCGGTAGCTTCCTTGGTGCAGTTGGTGTTCCAATCGGCCAGCACATATCCTTCCAAATGTGCACATTCATCCTGGTCTTCTTCGACTACATAGGTGGTTACGACGGTACATCCCCGTTCATCGGTCACGGTAACGGTGTAGGTGCCTGCAGCAGGATCTACCACCCCACCGCCGGTACCACCGTTGCTCCAAGTATAGGCATAGGGGAAAGTTCCTCCTTGCGGTAAAACCCATATACCCGTTGAGTCATTGCAAAACGGACTGTCAAAATAGAAAATCGATGCGGAAAGCGGGGTGAAATTGCCAATCGAAAAACAAGCCGCCCCAGCGCATCCACCATTGCTATTGGTCACGGTAACGCATTGGGTGACACTGGTGCCGAAGGAACCGGCCTGCACTTCCACGGTTTGGTCTGTGGAGCCATTTGTCCAGAGGTAACTCAGGGTGCCTCCGCCCACCACCGATGCATTTGCAGTCAGTTCTACCTGTCCTTCACAACCAACGGCAGTGCCCGTGATGGTCACTTCCGGTATTGTGCCATCTTGATTTACTATGATAGAATCACTTCCCCAGCAATTGGCCCCGTCCGTGACCACAACGGTATAATACCCCGGACCATTGATTATTGGGTTTGCCACACTGGGGATCTGGTTGGGCCCGAACCAAGTATATTGGTAATTGCCCGAGGGGACAACGGTGGTCTGCAACTGCGTCGTGGGATTTTGACAGCTGAGTACGGCAGGCGGGGCAATGTTCACCATCAAATTGCAGGGGTTTTGTGCACGCAAGCCCAGGGTAAGTAGGGACAATGCGGCAAACAGCAGGAAACGAATTTTTTTGTAGCACATAATGTGTTGCGTTTGGGCGTGAAAGCAATGATAAGGTGTATGTTCTTCCCCTCAAACAGGGGTCATTTGCGCAAATACTTTTTGATGGTACAAAAGTTCAGCTTCGTTTGCAGCCCAACAAATACATTTTTGGGCATTTATTTTAAAATAAAGTATAAAAAATTTAAATAACTAATTGATTTACTGATATTTGCAATCGTTAAAATTTTGAACAGTGGAAAATTCCCGCCTCTGGCAAGTCATCGTTTTGCTCTCCGTCGCCGAACGAAAGCAATTGAACCAATGGCTGCAATCGCCTTTTTTTTGCCGGCGGCCTCAAGTGCTGGCTTTGTTCGCCTATTTCCGGGAGTGTTTGGAGTTGGGCCGCCCGCCAGAACAGGGGGTTGCGCAAATAGCTATTTTTGGAAAAGAACAATCTGCGGGAATTCAAGCTTTACGCGCCCTGATGACCGAGTTAATGGGCCATATCGAGCATTATTTTGTCTATTCCGAGCAATTTGAACGAAAAGGCGACTACCATATCCGGCTCGCGACAGCCTACCGAAAACGCGGTCTGGAGAAGCATTTCCGACAAAGCCTGCATGCCGCGCGAATCGATTGGGCCAGCCAACCTTTCCGCCATGCCGAGTACTTTGATGCCCAGGCGGCCATCGAGTATGAGTTGTACCAATTCCAGAGTGCGGGGCAGCGTACGGAAGCGCTCAACTGGCAGGACTTATCAAATCAAACGGATACGGCCTTCATCGCCCGCAAATTGCGACAGGCATGTTTTGCGCTCAGTCACCAAGTGGTGTACAGTACGGGCTACAATTTTGGATTGCTCGACATGGTGCTTGCCCACCTGCGCGAATCGGAATCGCTCAGGGCCATCCCTTCTGTGGGCCTCTATTATTTCTGTTACCTGTTTTTGACGGAATCGGAAGGAGAACCCTATTTTCGGGAATTCAAACCTCGGTTGCTGGCTAATCTGGGGCAACTCCCCGTAGACGAACAGCGCAACCTCCACCTGTTGGCCCTGAATTTTTGCATCCGAAAAATCAATCAATCTTCTCCGGCCTACTTTAGGGAAGCGCTTGATTTGTACCAATCGGCCCTGAGCGCCAACCTGTTGCTGGAAAACGGGCAACTTTCCCACTTTGCCTACTCCAATATCGCAGCCATTGCCCTCAAAGTGGGGGATACCGATTGGGTGGAACAGTTTATCCACCAATACGCGCCATTTTTGGAGAAAAAACACCGGGAGGCGGCGTTTCACCTCAATCTGGCCCGGCTGGAATACGTGCGCCGAAACATGGGCGCCGCGCTGCAACACCTCCAGCAGGCCGACTATAAAGACCTAATCAACAACCTGATTGCCAAGACCTTACAATTAAAAATCTATTACGAAACCGACGAGTACGACGCCCTCGACGCCCACTTGCAAAGCATGCAAACCTTTATTCGCCGACAACGGGTGATTGGATATCACAAAACCAATTACCAGAACATCGTGCGGTATGGTCGGCGGCTTTTGCAGCTCAATCCCAATAGTCGCGAGGACTGCCTGGCGTTGCGCCTCCAAATCGAATCGGAGCCGGTACTTACGGAGCGAGAGTGGTTTTTGGAAATGCTGGGGGAGGTGGGGATAAACCGCAAAACAGGAAAACCGGAAAACAGGAAAATTTAAAATTGCGAGGGGGGGACCTGCGCTTGGTTTTACGGTTCTCCTGTTTTACATTTTCCTGTTTTGCGGTTTAATTACGTTAGCCCCGGTTTCCGCGACGAGGCGCCCTATGTGCTGCGCCTTTGCGGCAATGGCCATTTTTTCGGCCATGTTTTGCTTTGTGGCCCCGGCAGCCATCGCGGTCATCTTTCCAATGTTTATCTCCATGACCACGGTGTTTCTTTTTGGCGTGGTGGCGGTGTTTGTTTGGCCCATGTCCGCGTTTGGACGGATGGTCGTAATTGTCGTATCGGTACTCTGCCCGTGGGACCGGGTTTGCGCGTTGGGCCATGACCGGGCTTGCAGCCATCAGTCCGCCCAAGATCGCAATGGGAAACAGCATCTTTTTCATGTTTACTTCTTTGTTTGGTGAAAAGAAACTGGCGGCATGTAGTCGCCGTAATGTTCTTTAAACGCCTGATTGAAAAAAAGTAAGTGGATGCGGAAGTGAAAGTTGGGTTAAAATAAGGCGACTATCCCCAGTTGCACACTGTGTTAATCCGTGTCCCATCCGTGCCATCCGTGGCCTATGGAACACGGATGGCACGGATGAGACACGGATTAAGTTAAAATACTCTTTTGGTGTGTAATTGGGTACAGTCGCCTAAATAAAATGGGAAGGGCGCCTTTACAACGTAGCCATATCAATCACAAAACGGTATTTCACATCGCCTTTCAACATCCGCTCATAGGCTTCGTTGATATAGGCCATTTCGATGATTTCCACGTCGGAAGTAATGTTGTGCGCAGCACAGTAATCCAGCATTTCCTGTGTTTCAGGCAATCCGCCAATGGAAGACCCAGCTATGCTGCGGCGGTTGTTGAGCAGGCTGAACCCGGCTATTTCGATGGGAGTAGGCGGTATGCCCACACAAATCATGACCCCATCGGTATTGAGCAGTTTCAAATACTGGCTGTAATCGTGCGGGGCGGATACAGTGTCTATGATAAAATCAAACTTGTTGGCCAGGGCCTTGAGTTGTGCAGGGTCTTTGGTCATGGCAAAATGATGGGCGCCCAAGCCAAGCGCATCCTTTTCCTTTTGCGGGGAAGTGCTGAGCACGGTGACTTCTGCGCCAAAGGACGCAGCAAATTTGACGGCCATGTGTCCCAGTCCGCCCAGACCAAGCACTGCCACCTGATGTCCTTTGCCCACTTTCCAATGGCGCAGCGGCGAATAGGTGGTAATGCCCGCACACAGCAGGGGCGCTACGGTTTCCAAGGGGAGTTTGTCGGATACCTGGAGCACAAATCTTTCGTCCACGACGATTTGTTTGGAATAGCCGCCATAGGTTACGCCGCCGGTATGTTTGTCTTTGCCGTTGTAGGTACCGATGGCGCCGTTTCGGCAAAACTGCTCCAGCCCTCGTTTGCAGTTATCGCAGTCCCGACAGGAATCCACGAGGCAACCCACTGCGGCTAGGTCGCCGGTTTTAAACTTCGAAACCTGCGCCCCGACGGCCGTGACGCGCCCCACAATCTCGTGTCCGGGCACAATGGGGTAAATGGTGCCTTTCCATTCGTTTCGCACCTGGTGCAGGTCGGAGTGGCAAACCCCACAATACAGGATTTCAAATTGAACGTCGGTGGGTCCGACAACCCTTCTTTCAAAGGTGAATGGACCTAATGGGGTGGTAGCGCTTTGCGCGGCGAAGCCTTGAGTGGGTGTCATGGGTAGGAAAGTTTGAGCAGGTTTAGGTGTTAGGGGACTTAAC
>JALHPW010000003.1:0-10631 GCA_022842255.1 Saprospiraceae bacterium
CGAGAGAACTCCTTGAAAGTGAATTGTTTGGGCACGAGAAAGGTGCTTTCACCGGAGCTGTGACCCGTAAAAAAGGGCAGTTTGAATTGTCAAACGGCGGCACCCTTTTCCTCGATGAAATAGCGGACCTTGATATCACTATGCAGGCCAAATTACTTCGCGCACTGCAGGAACGGGAATTCATCCGGGTAGGGGGCGAAAATCCCATTCCTTTCGATGCACGGTTAATTGTCGCCACCCATAAAAACCTCGCTGAAGAGGTTCAAAAAGGGCATTTTCGGGAAGACCTGTACTATCGCTTGCTCGGCTTGAGTATCAAGCTGCCCCCCTTGCGCGAGCGGGGCAACGACATCCTTTTACTCGCAAAAATTTTCCTGTCCAACTTCGCCAAACAATACGGCACGCCCCCCTTGGAATTATCCAAAGAAGCCAAAAATAAGTTGCTCGCATACCCCTTCCCGGGCAATGTTCGCGAACTTATGGCGGTAATTGAACTGGCTTCCGTGATGGCGGAGGGCAATGTGGTGACCGCAGAGGACATTCAGTTCAACAGCATCCCAAAAGCGGTCGAATTTCTCCATCAAGAATGCACCTTGGAGGAATATAAAGATCAAATCATCCGATTTTACCTTCAAAAATACAATGACAACATTCAGTTGGTAGCAGACAAACTGAACATTGGGAAGTCTACGGTTTACCGGCTGCTACAAAAATAACCCCCCTTAAAAACGCTTGAAGCCAACCTCTTTGATTGGCCGGGCAAAACATTGAAACAAACGGGTTGGTATATGTTATTGAAAAACGCTTCCATTCAGGATATCGTAAAAACAGCTGATGCGCTTCAGGTGACTGATAGTGAGGTAGTTATGCTACTGATAGGAGAAGAGAATGCCCCGGACATCCCTGCACTTATTGCTGCACTAAACGCGAAAAACATCCCGTTTTTTGGAGGCATTTTTCCAGGGGTGATTTATGCCAATCAATGGTCGAGCGAGGGTTGTGTGTTGTTGAAATACCAGGTAGCAGCCGCGCCTATTGTTATTTCTGAGATTGCATCCCGAAACCTACACGGCCTTCAGGACATCGATTCTGGGGCCTTACATTTCGAAAGCGGTACAGCCCTGATACTCCTGGACGGACTGACCACAAATATTGGGTACCTTCTAGAAAAATTAAATGAATCCTTGGGAGAGAAATGCCGGTTTATCGGCGCGGGTGCAGGCTCCATACAGCTCCAACAAAAGCCTTGTGTTTTTACCAAGGATGGTTTTATGGAAGATGCCGCAGTGGTTTGTATTTTACCGAAAGAGATTTTGTTGGGCGTACGGCATGGCTGGGAAAAATTAGCAGGCCCGCTCGTGGCCACTGCGACAAAAGGCAATTTAGTGTCCCAATTGAATTGGCGGGCTGCCATTGATGTGTATCGGGAAATCGTTGAACAGGACTGTGGCAAAGTCCTTACCATGGAAAACTTTCTAGAGATTTCGCCAGGCTATCCACTCGGTATTTTTCGGGAGAAAGAAGACGATATCGTACGCGACCCATTGGCTTTTAATGAAAAAGGGGAGATTATATTTATCGGTGAGGTAAGGCCCAATACCGTCTTGCATGTCTTGAAAGGGCACCCAGATACACTTCTGCGAGCGGCCCAAAAGGCCATTCAAGATTGTGGGGCAAGCCCAGGGAATCCAATCCGTGCCCAAAGTACCCTTATCGTGGAGTGTGTCACCCGCAACCTGTTTCTCGGTGAACAATTTGCCCAAGAGATTGACCTCATCCGCGAAAACCTGATGGTTCAAGACCCTACACAAGAACCTTGCGGCGTGTTGAGCTTGGGCGAAATCGCTTCGTATGGGGATGGGCTACTTGAACTGTTCAACAAAACCATCGTAGTGGGCATTCACCAATGACCTTCAATTTGCCATGACAGACAGTGTAAAAATTATCCAGGACATTTCCCTCTTATACGAGTTGTCGCTTTCGTTGGGCAACTCCCTGGACCCAAGCGAAAATTGCCAGCAATTTTTGGACACCCTGATCCGTCGGAAGAGCCTCAGCTTCGCCTCTGTTTGGTTGCACAATGCCAACGCGGAAGCGGAGCATACCTACACTGTGTTTTACACATTCCCCCAATTTAGAGAAGCCCAGAAATCAATCGTTTTCAGTGACGGTCTAGCGCAAAAACTAGCCTCCAAGTCCTGGCTGAGCCTACCCTTTCAAGACCCACATTTTCAAGAAGTTATACAGGAAAAAAAGATTGAAAAAGGCTCCTATGCCCTATTTAAACTTGGTAATCTGGGCTTTTTAAAACTGTTTGCCGCAAACCGCTTGGAGGGGTTTCCTGAAATCGAAATGGCGCAGCTGAAGCAGGTGACCGACAAGCTAGAGGTTTCTTTGGAAGGCTGCTTTGCCTACCTCCAATTGAAACAAGAGACCCAAAACCGGTTGACTACCCAAAAAGCATTAGAGGAAAGCGAGAACAAATTGCGGCGCATCATTGATTCGTCGCTGGATGCGGTGGTTTCTGCCGACGATGCTGGAATGGCCGTGGAATGGAGTTCACAAGCGGAGAAGATGTTTGGTTATACCCGTCAGGAAGTGTTGGGAAAGCTGCTGAGGGATATTTTTATCCCAAAGCGGCACTGGCACCTATTTCAAAACGCGTTTGACGACTATCTCCGGACCACCGATGAAAGCCTTGTAAATAGACGGTACGAAATTAAGTGCATCCGAAAAAACGGAGAAGAGTTTTTGGCAGAGTTGAGTATCACCTCTGATGTCAACGAAAAAAACAGGCTGTTTGTAGGATTTTTACGAGACATCACGGAGCAACGAAAAGCCAAAAAAGAAGTAGAAATTGCTAGAAATAGGATGGAGAATTTGATCTCCAATCTGCAGACGGGCATTCTACTGGAAGACAACAACCGAAAAATTGTCCTTGTAAATCAATCCTTTTGCGACATTTTCTCTATTCCGGCCAAACCCAGTGATTTGGTGGGCCAAGATTGTAGCCAGGCTGCCGAGCAATCCAAACACTTGTTCCAAGACCCTGCTAAATTTACTAAAAGTATCGATCGGGCCTTAAGCAACAAGCGACTCATAGAACATGAGGTTTTTGTGACCGCGAGTGGAAGGATACTCGAGCGCAATTTTATCCCCTTGTTTTCTGGTGAAGTATATGAGGGGCATCTCTGGCAATATCGGGACGTTACGGAGCGTCAAAATACCGAACGGGCCATCCGCGAAAGCGAAGAGAAGTACCGGGGCGTCTTGGAAAACATGGACCTAGGGCTGCTCGAAGTGGATACCGAAGAGAACATCACTCAAGTGAACAATGCCTTCTGTCAAATGGTAGGGTACTTGCCAGAAGAGTTGTTGGGAAAAAATACGGGGGACTTGTTTTTGCCTTTGGAATCGAAAAAAATTATTTTGGACCGATTGGAGGACCGAAAAAAGGGCCTTTCGAGCGTCTATGAATTGCAAATGCAGCGTAAGGATGGAAGTTTGCTTTGGTTTCTAATCAGCGGTGCCCCGCTCAAAGATTCCAATGGGAAAATCATCGGCTCCATTGGAATCCATTTTGACTTGACTGCGCGCAAAAAACTGGAAAACGACCTGGCCGTGGCGAAACAGGTAGCCGACCGGGCTCGATTGGCGGAACGACAGTTCCTGACCCACATGAGCCACGAAATCCGCACCCCGATCAATGCCGTGATTGGGATGACGCACTTGCTGAATGAAACCCAACCCAACCCAACCCAAAAAGATTATCTAGACAGCTTGAGTTTCTCGGCCAGCAGTCTCTTGGGTATCATTGACAACATCCTCGATTTTTCCAAAATTGATGCTGGCGAACTGGAATTTGAGCATAAACGCTTTGATTTGAGCTATTTGCTGAAATCCCTGTTGCAATCGCTCCAATTCAAAACAGCCCAAAAAGACATTCAAATCCTGAAAAACCTCGACCCCGCCATCGAGCACCTGGTGATAGGCGACCCCACCCGAGTCAATCAAATCCTGACCAACCTTTTGGGCAATGCGCTCAAATTCACGGAAAAAGGGACGGTCAGTCTTTCAACCAAACTGCTCAACAAATCGGAGGGACAAGTCCTAATTGAATTCAGGGTAAACGACACCGGGATTGGTATTCCCGACGATAAACATGAAATTATTTTTGAATATTTCAAACAAGCCGACATCAAAATCAATCGAGAATTTGGCGGCACTGGTCTTGGGCTTACCATCGTAAAGCAATTGGTTGAGATGATGGGCGGCACCATTCGGGTAGAGAGTCAGCTCGGGGTAGGATCTGAGTTTATCTTAACCCTTCCTTTTGGCGATTCGGGGATTCCCGCACCAGACTCGGAGATACTGACCGAAATGGATACGCAGGAAAGTCAAATGCGCACCAACGGATTACACCTCCTCATTGTTGAAGACAACCTCATCAATCAAAAATTGCTTTGCAAAACCATTGAACTTTGGGACAGCACCGTACAGGTTGCCAACAATGGCATGGAAGCCTTGGAAAAAACCGCAACAGCGCGTTTTGACGTCATTCTGATGGACATTCACATGCCCGTATTGGGGGGATTTGAAACGACCCTTGCGATTCGGAACGACGAAAACAACCCCAATAAAAATGTGCCCATTATTGCCCTCACGGCTGCAGCGCTTTCTGCGGACAAGAAAAAGGCCTTCGAGGTGGGGATGAATGGGTTTTTGACCAAACCAATTTCTCCCAAGGAGCTTCAGGAACATATTTTACAGGCAATCAAGCTTTCGCGGTCTTTTAGAAACGAGGTGCCCATCCACCGGACGATGGCATTGGATGCAAGCAACCAGGTTGACCTGGGCTATCTGCTGGAGATCAGCAACAACGATGTCCATTTCGTAGAAGATATCATCGCCACCTTTCTCAAAGAAACCCCCGCAGCCTTACAAGCGTTGCAGGCCTGCGCCCAGCGCGGCGCCTGGGAGGAGTCGGGCAAAATCGTGCACAAATTGAAGCCCAATTTTGCCCTGCTTGGGTTGAAAAAACTCGCGGAGGAAGCTGCTATGATTGAGATGGGGATTAGGACTGGAAAGGAGGAACCGAGCCAATTGACCGCCTTGATTTCGGGGTTGGTTGCTCAAGCCAACCTTGCAATGGCTTCGATTTCACAACTAAAATTACATTGATTTAAGGTCGGGTTCATCGGTTTGTTCCGGGAGAGCCACCGGCTAGTTTGGGCGCACAAAAGCGCCTATTTTCCCAAAACGAGAATATGTTTCCCAAAATGGGAAATATGTAATTTAATAACAATATATTTACTATTGACATTCAACAAACAAAGAATTGGCACATTTTTTTGAAGGCTTGTTTTTAGTAAACGAGGAATACAACTTCCATAATTCCAAGCTTTTGCTCGAAATAGTTGAAGGCTTTTGAGGTCAATCCTGTATCAGTCTAAAGAGAAAGGATGCTTTATGAACTGAATGAATCCAATTGCGAGCCATCATCTTCCTACCGTAATCTAGTCCTCCTCGCTTACTGCATCCTTCATTTTGAGAAGAGGGTCTCTTGACAAAAGGGACCCTCTTACTCATTTGGGCTGGGGGTAAAGGCCGCATTTTTCTGATTGACGAATGCCGATTACAGGATTGATGATTGTTGAAGGCAGGTGTGATTTGAGATTTTTGATGGACGATGGACGGACTTGCTCAAATACCCGTCGTACCTCTACTTCAACGATCATCGTCGAAAAAAACTAGCTCAACTTTAGAAAAAGGCAACACAACCTACCCTAATATCGTGGCAAAAAGCCGCAGCGGGGCTTTTCATGCGTTTGCCCTGCTCTGAGGGGATGGGCTGCCGTTTGGGTGAATGGAAAGCAAGGGTTTAAAACCGACCTTTTTTCAAAACCGCACCCAATTTTCATAATTTATTGATATTCAATATAAATCACTTTTGCAATGGAAAATAAAATCGCTTTTTTCTTCCTGTTGGGTGTCTTGTTGATTTTTAATACTTGCCATAAGGAAGATCTCTGCCAAAACAAAAATTGCTACCCAGGAACCTGTGTAGATGGGATATGTAATTGTCCGGTTGGTTATGAAACGGATGAAAATGGATTTTGCATAGAATCCGTTTGTGTTGGTATTAATTGCGTGCATGGCCGGTGTGTGAATGGCCAATGTAATTGTGACGCAGGGTACGAACTTGATGCAAACGGACATTGTACTGTCGTTTCCCGAGAAAAATTTATTGGTGCGTATACAGTGTACAAGGCCTGTCCGGAAACAGGTACATCGTCCTATAATACCAATATTGTCGCTGGGGAAAATATCTACGAAATAAAGATAGGCCATTTCAACGGGTATAGCAATGTAATCGGAACTATCCATGGCGGCGACACCTTGTACATATCTCATTCTTATATGATCAATGGCACAGGAGTTTATTCCAAAAATGCCATAGGAGAGGGTATGATTACTTTTACTTATTGGCATTTTGTTTTTGATGGAGTGTCTTGGTCTCCAGTCATCGCTGAATCTTGCCAATCGGTTTTTATCCAACAGTAGTTGAAAAGTAACTTTGAGGCATGTGTCCTTTAGACCGCAACGCATTCACCATCCAATCCGCTTGACCAGCCGTAAATCAGACGGCCTACTGGCACGGCAAAACCCCTGCCGAATGGCTGGCTGCAGCCTGGTATTTGTTTGTTAGTTATATTGAGCATTTTGCTGGCGTCAGCAAGTTGGCCAAGATAGACCTCTCCCCCCAACCCACATTGTATGCAAATAAAAAACGACTTACCCGGTACTATCCGAGTAAGTCGTTGATTTTCAAGGTGGGCCTGGCAGGAATTGAACCCGCGACCATCTGATTATGAGTCAGCCGCTCTAACCACCTGAGCTACAAGCCCGTGTCCGTTGCCGAACAGCGCAAAGGTAAATTTAATTCCTGTGCCGCGAAACTCATTTCGCTAGAATATGCTGCAAAATTCGATTCCCAGGGCGCTCGCCCCAAAATGAATTTCGCACTACCTGCACAAATATTTGGCCCTATGCATTTCGTTTCACACTTTTGCCACTTCCAATTCAAACACTCGAATCAAACACTCGCCAAAACATGGGTTTTCAAAAAGTAAATACGGTAGAAAGCAAAAACGAGATGCAGCACTTCGTACGAAGCCTGTTGGGCGACGTGCAGGCCTTTGAGTATATGCTACAAAACGACTGGTTCGAAAACGATATCACGCGCATCGGGGCGGAACAGGAGATGTGCCTGGTGGACAATAAGACCTTCAAGCCTGCCTGTATCAACATGGAGGTGCTGGCCCGCATGGGCGACGACAAACCCTGGTGTGTGACCGAACTCGCCAAGTTCAACCTGGAAAACAACCTCAGCCCCCGAGAATTCACCGGTACCTGCCTCAGCGATATGGAGGCCGAAAACCTGCATTACCTGTCGGTGATCCAAAAGGTGCTCGACGAATTCGACGCCAGCATCATCCTCTGCGGCATCCTGCCCACCTTGCGCAAACACGACCTGGAGATGCACAACCTCACGCCCAAGGACCGGTATTTTGCCCTCATGGCCGCTATTCAGAAACACCTCTTGGGTACTTCCTTCGAACTCCGGGTAGAAGGCGTGGACGAGCTGTTGGTCAAACACGATTCGCCGCTCTTGGAGGCTTGCAACACCAGTTTTCAGGTGCATTTGCAGGTGGCCCCCAAGGATTTTGTCAAAATGTACAACATCGCGCAGGTGCTTGCCGCGCCGGTGATCGCGGTTTCGGCTAATTCACCGCTGGTGTTTGGTCGCCGGCTCTGGCACGAAACGCGCATCGCCCTGTTCCAACAAAGTCTGGATACCCGCACCACTTACGACCACATGCGTGAGCGACTGCCGCGGGTCAATTTTGGTTCCGGCTGGCTGAAAGGCGACATCACGGAAATTTACAAAGAAGACATCAGTCGCTTCCGCGTGCTGCTCGCCGGGGCCATCGAAGAAGATTCCATGGCCTCCATCCGCGAGGGCAGGACCCCCAAACTCCGCGCCCTGCAAATCCACAACTCCACGGTGTACCGCTGGAACCGGCCTTGCTACGGGATTTCGCCCAACGGCAAACCACACCTTCGAATCGAAAACCGCGTGATGCCCGCCGGACCCACCACGGTGGATGAGGTGGCCAACGCCGCGTTTTGGCTGGGCTGCATGATCAGCATGGGCCAACAATATCCGGACATCACCAAACAAATCGACTTCGCGGATGCCCGCGACAACTTTTTGAAATCGGCCAAATTCGGCATGGACACGACGTTCTCCTGGATGAAGGATAAAAAAGTGCCCGTCAAAGAGTTGATTCTCAAAGAATTATTGCCACTGGCCAAGGAAGGGTTGAAAATGCGGAAAGTCAAACCCGCCGATATTTCAAGATACCTCGACATCATCGAAGCCCGTACCAAAGAGCACAAAACCGGCGCGCGCTGGGCTTTAAGGACCTTCACCTCCTTGATCAAAACCGTCACCAACGACGAAGCCGTTACGGCCGTCACCGCTGCTACCATCAAAAATCAAAAAGAGAATAAGCCTGTGCATACCTGGAAAGAAGCTACCGCCGCCGACCTCGAAAACTGGCAACCTTCGCACATCAAGGTCGAGGAGTTTATGTCCACCGACCTGTTCACGGTCCAAAAAGACGACCTCGTGGGGCTCGTGGCAGAAATCATGGACTGGCGGCGCATCCGCTACATGCCAGTGGAAAACAGCAAGGGCGAGCTGATTGGGTTGATTTCCAGCCGGATGCTGTTGCGCCATTTTGCGCGGCACGCCATCAACCCGAACGAAGAACCACCCGTGGTGACCGTCAAGGATCTGATGATCGAAAAACCCGTCACCGTCACGCCCGACACCTCCATCATGGAAGCCATGAACAAAATGCGCGAGCACCGGATTGGCTGCCTGCCCGTGGTGAAAAGCAAGGAGTTGGTGGGTATTATTACGGAAATGGACTTTTTGCGGATTACTTCTCGGTTGTTGGAGCGGATTGAAAAGTAAGAATTCAGGATTTCAGACTGTATTTTTCTACCTCAAAACCTCGACGACGGGTGTTGGGGATGCGATAGCCTTAGTATATTGAATGATTGCGGCTTGGTGCGTGAACGCGGCTAATGAATGAACGCGGATGACGCGGATGCAGGCAACATGGATAATCGCGGATTTTTATCTCAATATCCGCGTTGCGCGCATCCGCGTCATCCGCGTTCAATCTTATAAACCGCGTTCAATTTTAAGCCAAACCCCCTATTTTTGGCAATCGCAATTTCCGCTCAACATGAAACTCAATCTCCTCCTGCCTCTCGTTTTTGCCAGTATCCAAACTTTTGCCCAAGCCCCTGGGACGGTAGACCCTCGCATCCACGTGGACCAATATGGTTATTTGTCCAATGCCCAAAAAATTGCCGTGATTGCCAGTCCGCAGGTCGGCTACAACGCCCCGGCCAACCTCAATCCAGTCACCCAGTATCGGGTAAAACGTTGTTACGACAACGTGACGGTGTTTGAGGGGAATATCACCGCTTGGGGAGGGGGCAGCGTTCATGCCCAATCGGGCGACAAAGCTTGGTGGTTTGATTTTTCAGCACTGACTACCAACGGCAATTATTACCTCTACGACAGTCTGAACAACCTGCGCTCCTATGCTTTCCTGATTTCGGATTGCGCCTATGCCGAGCCATTGCGGCATGGCTTGCGCACCTATTATTACCAGCGTTGCGGGACGGGGAAAGTAACCCCGTATGCTGAGGCGGACTGGGTCGATTCACCCGCCTGTCACCGTGGGAACAAACAAGATGATGCTTGTTACAGCATCTTGAACCCGGTACCCGCCACCGCCAAAGACTTGCACGGCGGCTGGCACGATGCGGGCGATTACAACAAATACGTCACCTTCACCTACGGGCCTTTGCTCGATTTGTTGATGGCCTACGAAGAAAACCCCTCGGTTTGGGGCGACGATACGGGCATCCCGGAATCGGGGAACGGCATTCCAGATTTGCTCGATGAGATCAAATACGAGCTGGATTGGCTGCTACGGATGCAACAAAGCAATGGCTCCGTGCTGTGCGTGGTAGGGGTGCAGAATTTTGCTTCGGCTAGTCCGCCGAGTGCCGACCAGGCCCAACGCTTTTACGGTCCAGCCACTACGGCGGCTACCCTTTCGGTGTCGGCATCTTTTGCCTTGGCTGCGCGGCAATTTCAGACCATTCCTTCCTTGGCAGCGTTTGCAGCTACCCTTCAAACCGCCTCCATCAATGCCTGGAACTGGGCCTCGGCCAATCCAAACGCAACCTATTATAATTCAGGCAACCTCGCAGCCGGGGAAAACGAGCCTAGCACTTACGAGCGCGATATGCGGAAATTGGCAGCGTCTTGTTTCCTGTACGGCCTGACCGGTAATGCTTCCTACAAGACCTATTTTGACAACAATTATCAGAACGCCCACCTCCTGCAATGGTCGTACGCCTACCTTTTTGAACCGCACACCCAGGATGCATTGCTTTATTACACCAAACTGTCTGGCGCGTCCGCAACGGTCAAAAACAGCATTTTGAACACCTACGCCAACAGCATCCAAACGGGG
>JALHPW010000003.1:10641-30203 GCA_022842255.1 Saprospiraceae bacterium
ACGGGGAATGCCGATAATTTGCCCGCTTTTTTGAATAAAACCGATGCATATCGCGCCTTTGTTCGCGACGACAATTACACCTGGGGCAGCAACGAGCCCAAGGCGCAGCAGGGCAATATGTTTTTCAACATGAATCACTACGGCCTGAATCCCGCCAATGCCACGAACTATACAAATGCGGCCACCGGCTTTTTGCATTACCTGCACGGGGTCAATCCAACGGGTTATAGTTTTTTGTCGAACATGGGCGCGCACGGAGCGGAGTTTTCTATTCCGTCCTTGTATCATGGCTGGTTCAACGATGGTACGGTGTGGGATGAAGTGGGGGTTTCGCCGATTGGACCGGCACCCGGTTTTTTGCCCGGCGGTCCCAATCCATATTTTCATCCGGACCCGAATTGCAACTGTGTGATTTCGCCGCCCGAAAACCAGCCCATCCAAAAATCTTTCAAGTCCTGGAACACTGGCTGGCCCGAAAATTCCTGGGAACTCAGCGAGGTCGCCATTTACACCCAGGCTTCCTATTTGCGGCTTTTGGGCAATGTGTTGGCCCATCAAAACCAACCGCCAACCTGCGATATTGAATTGGATATTGAGATTGTGGGCAGTCTGGATGTTTGCTCCGACGGCACCTACCAATACTCGGTTTTGG
Source organism: Saprospiraceae bacterium (assembly GCA_022842255.1). Classification (GTDB taxonomy): domain Bacteria; phylum Bacteroidota; class Bacteroidia; order Chitinophagales; family Saprospiraceae; genus M3007. Next base: position 11,294 of record JALHPW010000003.1, read on the forward strand.
AAGTGCCAGGCAGCACCTACGTCTGGGAAGTGGTGGGTGGCACGATTGTTTCTGGACAAGGCACGAATACCGTGTATGTCTTGTGGAACACCAGTGCTCCACAGCCCAGCATTACCATTCACCAAACCATCCCTTAGGTAAAATGAACCTTCAAATGTTTTGCACGTTAGTACTCGGATTGGGGCTTGCAAACGCAAAATTGGCAGCCCAGGCCTGTATCGGGACGGGCACGTTGAACGTAACCGTACAGGATTGTACCCACACCTCCACGCCTTTGGAAAGTGTTTTGGACATCTATCCGAACCCGGCCCAGGCGTCTTTTTGGGTCAAAACCGGGGCCGAACCTGTGTTTATCGAATTGTTTGACGGGCTTGGACTAAAAAGGATGGAACAGACGTTGGGAGGCAATACAAGCCTTGAAATCCGGACCGAACATTTGCCCAGCGGTCTCTATTGGGTGCACTGGCGTACCCGAACACAATTGGGGGCGAAATATGTACTTGTAACGGCTAATTGATCATTTGCGCAAACCTGACGAAAACCGTATTCCCTGTTTCAACGTTGGTATTCCGAAAAACCCTACTTTTGGAAATTAAATATCGCTCCCATGCTGCGCCTAATTTTATCCCTACTCGTTTTATCCGCCTTCGTCCTCGAAGGGAACGCTCAGATTGCCCCTAAAGAAGAGGTGGGTTTTTTGTACAACCGCGAAACAACCTTTAACCTTCGGCTGGCTACCAACCGCAGTTTTGGTTTTGGGATGGAATGGGGGCGATTGCGCACCTACAACAAAACCAAGACTTTAAGCTTGGGAATCAGCGAGATGAAGCACCCAAAGGAGCAAAAGCAAAATGCCGCCCCAAGTGTGCGCCGCTCCTCACGCCCCTTTGTGTATGGCAAAAAAAATAGCCTTTTTGTGCTGCGTTCGGGTTGGGGCCAGAAGCGCTATTTTTCAGAAAAAGCCAAGCAAAAAGGGGTAGCCGTGGGCATGAGTTATTCCATTGGGCCTACTTTGGGTCTGTTGAAGCCCTACTATTTGGCGCTCAACCTCAAGGGCGACCCCTCCACGGGAATAGGTCGTACCACCATCGTGAAATATTCGGAGCAAAATCGCGAAAGTTTTCTGGACAATACGCTCATCCTGGGCGCCGCGCCATTTACCAAGGGATTTAGCGAGATTTCTGCGCTCCCTGGCGGCACTGCCAGCATTGCTTACCACATGGATTGGGGCGCCTTCGATGAAATGGTCAAAGCACTGGAAATTGGGTTGACCGTAGACGTTTTTGCGCGAAAAGCGCCCATTTTCGTGGACGATGTCCAGAATCAACAGGTGTTCTTCAACTTCTTTCTAAATTTGCAGTTTGGTAAGCGGAAATAGAAATCATGCTTGAACTTCCCATCGTAGAAAATACAACTTCCCCAGACCGTCCAAAGCGCCCTGAATGGCTCAAGGTGCGCCTGCCCATGGGCGAGAACTACCGCAATGTGCGCAGCATTGTGGACGATTTCAAGCTCCATACCATTTGTCAGAGTGGCAGTTGCCCCAATATGGGCGAATGCTGGGGCGCAGGCACCGCCACCTTTATGATTTTGGGCAATGTCTGCACACGCTCCTGCTCTTTTTGCGCGGTAAAAACCGGTCGCCCCAACGAATATGACACCGACGAGCCGCGTCGCGTAGCCGAGGCCATTTGGCTGATGAAGGTCAAACACGCCGTCATTACCTCCGTCAACCGCGACGAACTCCAAGACCGAGGTGCTGAAATCTGGTACGAAACCGTTCGACAGGTAAAAGAGCGTTGTCCCGAAACCACCATTGAGACCCTGATTCCAGACACAAAAGCCAACTGGGATGCCCTGGAGCGTATGATTTCTGCCGGACAAGAAGTGGTGAGCCACAACATGGAAACCGTGCCCCGGCTTTACCGCAAAGTGCGCCCCCAAGCAAAATGGGAGCGCAGCCTCGAACAAATCCGCCGCACCAAAGACTACGGCAAACGCACCAAAACGGGCATCATGGTAGGCCTCGGCGAAACCAAAGATGAGATTTTCCAAGCCATGGACGAGCTCGTGGCCAACGGCTGCGATATCCTCACGCTCGGTCAATACCTCCAGCCCACCAAAATGCACATCGCCGTGGCGGAGTTTGTCCACCCCGATGTTTTCGCCGAATACCGCGAAGTAGGCATGGCCAAAGGTTTCAAATACGTGGAAAGCGGCCCATTGGTGCGCTCCAGTTATCATGCCGAACGGCACGTGTTTTAACCATGCGTTTTTTGCTTCTCCTTTTTTTACCGCTGTCTGCGTTTGCGCAACAGGTTGCCGACCAAACCTTCAAACTCGAAGGTTCGAGCGAGCATTTCTATGCATTTGCCGAAGGCGATGAGGTTCAACTTAAGGTGCAGGAACTCACGGGTAAAAAAATCAAGTCCATCGAATTCTCCCAATACCCTGAAAACCACCTGCTTTTTCGAGCCTATGAACTGGATTCGGTGCTGACAAAAAGCATTTTAATCCCCAAAACAGGCATTTACCTGCTTCGCTTCCATGAAACGGGTTTGAATAAAAAAATCTGCCGCTTCACATTGCACCGCAATGCAGGAAGCCCGGAAACGGCCCGCTTCGAATCCCATCCAAGTTGGAACGTACAGGAAACCCCCAATTTCCGAATTGGGAAAAGAAGCGTGCAAACCGGCAAAAAGACCGAGGTTGTTTCGCTCGGCGGACAAGCCACGGTGAGTTCCAGCAAGTTTTATTTGAAAAAACCGGTGAACGCTTACCAGTTCAGCCTTCCACCCAACACCCGGCAATGGGCTTATCGAATTGCGGTGGGGCAAGCCGCTCAGGAAGCCCGCCGCGAAGACGCTCAAAAACTCAAACAGGCATTTCAGGGCGGTGCAGCCAAACTCTTGGGGGTTGAGCCCGAGACGGCCCTGGCAGCCTTTGCCTTGGGCATGGCCATCGACCTGAGCACCTCCAAATCTGGCGAGGACGTGGATTATGCCATCGTGGATTGGGACAATTGGCAGCATTTTTCCAAGGGCGAAAACTACTCGGCGTTCATGCAACAAACCGGCATCAGCGTGGATGCCCAACGACGGTATAGTCCCCTGGAAGGTACCTTTTTCTTTGCGCTCCGCAGCGACAATTGGGTGGACGACATCACGGTAAATATTGATATTGAGGCAGTTGTGGAGTATCCCGTTTTTGAGACGCAGATGTTTTTGGAGCCGGAAAAACCGTAGGGAATGTCCAACCTGCCTGCCGGCAGGCAGGTGTCCAACAGAGAATTTCCAATGTCCAAATTTGACGGAGCCTGGGGTTAGTGTCAAACCTCAATTGCTAAACAGCGAAAGCCAGGAGTAGCGCCCTACTTGGATATTGGAAATTCTCTGTTGGATATTGGATATCATTCCAAAACCTGCCAAATTCCCGCCAAATTTCGGCCCAAATCATCATAATCAAGCCCATAGCCTACCACGAATTTGTCCTCGATATCAAAGCAGACGAAATCCACGGGCACGGGGAATTGCGCAGCTTCGGGTTTGCGCAGGCAAGTGACTGTACAGATGGACGCGGGATTTTGACTGCGAAGGTGCTCCAGGAAAAAATGCAGCGTACGTCCGGTATCCACAATGTCTTCCACCACAATAAGGTGCCGGTCGCGGAGGTCTTTGCTGAGCCCCATCACCGTTTGCACATCGCCGGAAGAACGGGTGCCGGCGTAGGATGAGAGTTTGACAAAACCAATCTCACAATGGCTGTCAAAAGCCCGAATCAAGTCGGACGCAAAAACAAACGCCCCGCTTAAAATACTGATGAACAAGGGATTTTTGCCCTGGTAACGCTCGGTCAATTGCTGGCCGATGATGTTGACCTGCGCTTGTATTGCTTCCTCGGAAATAAGGGGTACAAACGAGAGATCGTGGATTTGAATGCTGTCGGATTTTTTCATGACAGGGCAAAAATCCTTCTTCTTGTCTTCTCATTTGTAGTTTTCATCGGTTTTTTCCTGACAAAGCTCAACACTAAACGACTTTGTGGGTTTGGGGAGTTGAAACAGTTTATGAGGTTTATAAAGTTTATGAGGGTTTATGCTCCGATATCAACCCAATAAACCCCATCAACCCAATCAACCCAATCAACCTTATCAACCTTAAAAAATGTCCTTCATCCTGAAAATGGCCTGGCGCGACAGCCGCCGAAATCGCGCCCGACTAGTGTTGTTCATCTCTGCCATCACGGTGGGTATTGCCGCGCTCACGGCCGTGCGCTCGTTTTCGGTCAACCTGATGGCCGATATCGACCGGGAAGCCAAAACCTTGCTGGGCGCCGACCTTTCGCTGGATGCGAACCAGCCCGTGCCGGATTCCATTTTGGCAAAAATCGAACAGCCAGAGGTGGAAAAAGCCAAGGTGCTCAATTTCATGAGCATGGTCCGTTTCCCCAAGGGTGGAGGCACACGACTCTCGCTGATTCGTTCGTTGGAAGGCAATTACCCCTATTACGGGAAATGGAAAACGGCCCCCGAAAACGCCTGGCAAAGCTTCCGAACCGGTCAAACTGCTTTGGTGGACCATGCCTTGATGCTCCAGTTTGGCATCCAGCCCGGCGACAGCATCCAAATCGGCAACGTGACCTTCCGCATCGAGGGCGACCTGCTTTCTTCTCCTGGTCGGGCAGGTATTGCCAGCAGCATTGCGCCCGTGGTGTTTATTCCATCCGCATGGCTCGACAGCACAGGACTTGTACAACGTGGCAGCCGCATCGATTATCAATATTTTTACAAGTTTCCGGCCACTACCAATGTGGACGAATTCATCAAGCCGCTGGAAAAAAACCTTGAAAAAATCAAGTTAAGCTGGGATACGGTGCAAAGCCGCAAACAAAGCATCGGCGCAGCCTTTGGCAATTTTGGCACTTTCCTGAATCTGGTGGGTTTTATTGCTTTGTTGCTCGGTTGTATCGGGGTGGCTGGCGCGGTGCATATTTACATCAAAGACAAGTTGCCCACGGTGGCCATCCTGCGCTGTTTGGGTGCGAGCGGGCGCAAGGCGTTTTACGTTTACCTCGTGCAAGTAGCGGGCATTGGACTCTTGGGGGCGGTGGCCGGCGCCGTGGCCGGTTCGCTGATTCAAAAGCTGCTGCCTATCTTGGTCAAAGACCTGTTGCCCATTGAAAACGTCAGCACGGATTTCTCCTATTCCGCACTGTTTCAAGGGGTTGCGTTGGGTTTGATTGTGGCGGTGTTGTTTGCACTGCTGCCGCTTTCCGGCATTTTGAAAACTTCGCCACTGCGCACCCTGCGGGCATCATTTGGCGAATTGGAGGCCGATAACCGGCTTTTGCGCTGGGGCGTTTACGCTGCCATTTTGGTCACGCTTGTTGGCTTTACGTATTGGTTGGTACGCGACTGGATGGAAACCCTGGCCTTCATGGGCGGCATCTCAGTGGCGTTTGCCGTGCTGTGGGGTGTTGCACGGGTACTTACCTTTTTGCTGCGCAGGTTTTTCCCTAAAAAACTGAGCTACGTGGTGCGGCAGGGCGTTGCCAATTTGTTCCGGCCGGAGAACCAAACGGTGCTGCTGGTGGTCACGATTGGCCTTGGGACGATGCTGCTTTCCACCTTGTTTTTGATTCAAAGTTTGTTGTTGAAACAAGTCGAGTTTTCGGGGAGTGGCAGTCAGCCCAACATGATTCTTTTTGATATTCAAGCGAACGACAAAGACAGCGTGGCTCAATTGGTGCGAACGCATGGCATGCCCTTGATGCAACAGGTTGGCGTGGTGACCACCCGCGTGGAAACGATTGACGGACAAACCAAACAACAGTACGAAATAGATCATCCCGACCCGGATTCGCTGCCCAAAGACGAAGAAGGGCGGCAAGGAGGTATCCCCCGCGCGGAGGAAGACCGGATTTCGCGCTGGGTTTGGGACCGCGAATACCGCGTAACCTTCCGCGACACCCTGATTGAAACGGAAAAAATCGTGGAAGGCGTCTGGGTAGGCGAACACACACCAGGCCAGCCCATCAAAATTTCCATATCTGACAGGTTACAAAAATCGATGAAGGCCAAAATTGGCACCCGAATCGTATTCAATGTACAAGGTGCCCGACTCGATTGTGAGGTGGCCAGCATTCGGGAAGTGGATTTGAACCGGGTGCAGACCAACTTCCTGGTGGTGTTCCCTACAGGTGTTTTGGAAAAAGCGCCACAGTTCCACGTCATCGTATCGAAAGTGAAAGACGCGGACCAATCGGCCAGATTCCAGAGCGAACTGGTGAAGCGTTACCCGAGTGTTTCGGCCATCGACCTGACGCAGATTTTGCGCTCGGTGGACGAGGTGCTGCGCAAGGTTTCATTTGTGATTCGGTTCATGGCCATGTTCAGCATCCTGACGGGTTTGCTGGTTTTGTTTAGCTCCATTTATCAAAGCAAATTTGCCCGCATCCGCGAAAGTGTGTTGCTCCGCACGCTGGGCGCAAGTCGTCGACAGATATTGAGTATCAATGCCTTGGAGTATTTCCTTTTAGGCGCCTTGTCTTGCTTGGCGGGGGTGGGGCTTTCCGTGGCCGGTGCCTGGGCCTTGGCGGTGTTTGCGTTCAAAATCCCGTTTGCGATTGAGTGGTTGCCGTTGGTTGGGACGTTTTTTGCCATTACGTCCTTGACGGTGATTATTGGGTTGTTGAATAGTCGGGAGGTGGTGAGTAAGCCGCCTTTGGAGGTGTTGCGGCAGGAGGTATAGGAGGTGTTCAACTTGGCTTGAATTTGTGCCTATACCCCTACCCACCCGCCGGGGAAACCTCCTTCAGCAAAATCAATCCATTCCTTTGGGTATTCCCCCTTGAGCAACTCTCCCATAACCAATTGATTTTCATTGAATTTGGCAATGTGGTAATTGTGCCCGACCACCAGGATTTTTTCATTTTTGAAGATCTTTTCGCATAGAAAAACAAGGTTTCCTGCCATGGCCGAATCACGGGCTGCCCATCGCTTGTCCCAATTTTTGTCTTTAAGGAATTCCAGCATATAGTTCAGGTAGCTGATTCTGTTTTGAATGACCTGGAGAACCATCCAAAATCTTTTCGAGGCCTTGGGTTCCTTAACGCGGTACAAAGCCTGGTAACAGGATTGATAATCTGCAATGAGTTGTCGGGTTTCAACGCTAACCGAGTCATAGACCGCTTTTTTGTGTGTCAACTTTTTGGAGAGGGCTCCATAGCGTTCTTCCAGATTGACATAGCGCGTGGTGTCTACTGATTTTTTTTGGGCTATGGATTTCAACACGCCGCTGAACGAGCCCCCGCTTCGTTGAACATCGAAGCCCGCAATGGACAGCTCTGCCGTTTTTACATACGCCATCAATGCTTCAAATTCTGGTGTTCTCCAGCCCCCAATCAGCCCGGTTGTCAGCTGAGCGGGTGTCATTTCCGACTTGTTGAAATCGGCCAGCAGCAATTCCCCCATCCCGGATTCGAATAGGATTACGTTGAATCTTAATTTTTCATGAAAATGCTTAATCAGGCCATTGCGTAACCGAAAGATTTCGGCAGACCCATGATTGGGTTCTCCAATGAGTACGATGCGTTTGTTTTTAACTGCTTTGGAAACTGCCGACCAGTCTGCAAGCGAAAAATCGGCCTCTTGGCAAACCATTTTCCCATTTCGCTGCAGAAAAGCCTGTTGCTCTGTTGTAAGCGTCTGCCCTGTCAGGTTTAGGAAGCCAAGTAATTGAAGGCAAATAATCCAATAGGTTCTATGCATGGCAGTGGTTTTGATGCGAATCACATTTTTTGCGATTCGTGTTATAAGCCATACGGAATGAGCATAATTTATTGGACGGGTTGCTCCGAAGCCATTGAATTGGCAGGTTTGGGCTTTCAAGTTTGGTTATTGCCTGCCCGAATGCTGACCGAGGATTTATAACCTCCTAAATTCAACCCCATCAATCAGCAACAAGCTGTCGTTGACCATTTTAAAAGGCAGGGTCCAGGTTGTGTCGGAGATTTCCCACATATCCTGGACTTCAGGGTCGTTCAAATACTTAAATTCGAAGCGGATGCTGTCTTTTTTAAGGCGGTACCGGCCCGAACCCCGGTCGTTGGGGAAGCAAAAAATGACCTCGTATTTGAATTGTTTTCCGCGCTTGAACCGGTAGTACTCCACTGGATATTCTGCACCGCTCTCCTCCAACCAAGCATCCACTTCCCCTTGGAAGGTCCCCATAATTTTAGGAGAACAAGCGAGGCAGAGCAATAATGACATGACCAGAATGATGTATTTCATATAAACATGGTGTTGAACGACAAGAGTGGCTTTGGATTGTTCAGGACCTCAGGCATAGTTGAACTTGGAAATTGGGCATTCCCAGTTGGACATTGGATATTTAAAAACCCTACCTTCGCGCCAACTTATGCAACCAGGAAAAACGCTCCTAGATCGCCCGCGCTTTGCGCTCACCCTTGAGCGGCTTTGCCACCAGTTGCTCGAAGACTGGGGCGATTTCTCCAATGCCTGTATCATTGGTATTCAGCCGCGTGGCACCTTGTTTTCCAACCGCATTCATACCCGGCTGGAACAACTCATCGGCAAAAAAATTGAGTACGGAAAACTGGATATCACGTTTCACCGCGATGATTTCCGGATGCCCGATGGTCCGCTCGCACCACACCCCAATGAAATCGACTTCATTGTGACCGATAAAAAGGTGTTGCTGATTGACGATGTTTTATACACCGGACGCACCATTTCGGCAGCTTTGGCGGCTTTAAATGACTATGGGAGGCCCAACAACGTGGAATTGATGGTGCTGGTGGACCGCAGGTTCAACCGTCACCTGCCCATTCAGCCAGATTATTTTGGGATTACCGTGGATGCACTCGACGAAGCCTACGTCAAGGTGCGCTGGGATGAAATCCATGGGGAAGATGAGATTTTGATGTTTGATAAAAAACCGTCATAACGATGAACTGATAACGATGAACTGGTAACGATGAACGATGAACGAGCCGGAAACTCAATGTTCAAAGTCTCTCGTTCATAATTCATCGTTCATCGTTCATCGTTCATAGTTAAAATGAAGAAACTATCCACGCGCCACCTGATCGGCATTAAAAACATCACCGAAGACGATATCCAGCTCATCTTCGAAACGGCGGACAATTTCAAGGAGGTCATCAACCGCCCGATTAAAAAAGTGCCTTCGCTGCGCGATATCACGGTAGCTAACCTGTTTTTTGAAAGCAGTACCCGTACCCGTGTTTCGTTTGAACTTGCCGAACGCCGATTGAGTGCCGACACCGTCAATTTCGCCGCCAGCAGCAGCAGCGTGAGCAAGGGCGAAACCCTGCTCGACACGGTGAACAACATCCTCGCCATGAAGGTCGATATGGTGGTGATGCGCCACCCGGCCCCCGGCGCTTGTGTGTACCTTTCGAGTCGAATCCCCGCCAACATCATCAACGCCGGCGACGGCACCCATGAGCACCCCACCCAGGCCCTGCTCGATGCGTTTTCGATTCGGGAACGGCTTGGCGATGTCGCTGGCAAAAAAATAGCCATCATCGGCGATATCCTGCACAGCCGTGTGGCGCTCAGCAATGTTTTTTGCCTGCTCAAACTGGGCGCAAAAGTCCGCGTTTGTGGTCCGCCAACCCTAATTCCTAAATATTACGGCGATTTGGGGGTAGAAATCAGTCACGATGTGCGCGACACCCTGCGCTGGTGCGACGTGGCCAACGTGCTCCGTATTCAACTCGAACGGCAGGACATCAAGTTTTTCCCCAGTCTGCGCGAGTACCACCAATATTTTGGCATCACCCGGCAAATGCTGCTCGAACTCGACCGCGAAATCGTGGTGATGCACCCCGGCCCCATCAATCGCGGCGTGGAAATCTCCTCCGATGCCGCCGATGGTCCGCACAACATCATCCTCCAACAGGTTGAAAACGGCGTGGCCGTGCGGATGGCGGTGTTGTATTTGTTGGCGGCGGGAAATTGAAGTCTACCCCATATCAACATTTGTAAAAATGGAATCAGATAATAAAAGAATACTGCCTACCTTAGAAAGTGTCAAACAAGGAATTGAATACCTGAACTCAGGAGTTTTAAGACCATATAAAAAAGGAGAAAATATTCGTGAATATGAAAAATTTGCGGATAATCAAATAATTAACTCCTTAACAATTTTCCCTGGAGGTGTGCTTCATTTAAATGGTTTAAATAATATTCCATTTAAATTTTTTCGTGCAAGGCCGTGGGATGAAATTATCCGTGATGAATTAAGATCTGAATATAGTTATCCCCCTATATCATACACAACAACCAAAAGAGCCAATTTAGACGGACACCCTGTCTTTTATTGTGCTTTTGACCCTCTTACTGCTGTTATGGAGGTAATCCAAAACCGTGAAAAATTTGAAGAAAACAAAGATAGATTATATTGCATCTCAAGTTGGAAAATCAAAGACTATCGAAATATTAAATTATCTTCTTTCATGGGAGACCTTGATGTAGGGCATCCTTTTTATGATTTTAAGCAGTTTCAGCAAAATGAATTCAAAAAACAACTTGGTGAAGAAAAAAGAAACATAGAACAAGCTGAAATCATTTCCGAAATATATAATTTTTTGAGCAACTCTTTTTTAGAAAGCGAAGACTATGTCATAAGCTCTTATTTTTCACATAAACATCTATATGCAAGGCATAGCTATAGGACGGACATTTTGATATATCCAAGTATTGTTATTGATAAAAGGACTACTAACTTTGCTATAAATCCTAATTTCGTTGACGAAAGAATGTACCTAAAATGTGTTTATGTTCTTAAAATAAATGCGATTGATTATGACGATGGCAAGGTAAGCGAAGTTAAAATGTTACCCGTCAAAATTGGAATAAATAAGGAGTCGATAATTTATTGGAGAGAGTTTAGTAAAGATGACATTGAAGTACGGAAATTGGTAGAAGAGGATTTTCCCACCGTTAAAGCATTCGATGAGTAATAGTCCCTACAAACTGCCACTAATTTGAAACGCGAATTCCTCCTAAACATCCTACTCCTAGTCTTTATCAATCTCCTGATAAAGCCCATCTTCATATTTGGCATCGACCTTGGGGTGCAAAATCGGGTGGGAGAACATTATGGGACGTATTTCGCGCTGCTCAACCTCGCCTACCTTTTTCAAATCCTGAACGATTTTGGGATTCAAAGTTTCAACAACCGCCACATCAGTCAGCACCCTCAACTGCTGCCCAAATATTTTCCCAATCTGCTGGCTATCAAGTGGTTGCTTGCTGCGGTGTACGTCACGCTCACCATGGCTGTGGCGGCGTTTTTGTTGGGATACGGGGCGGAGGCGCTGCCGCTGCTGTTCATTTTGTTGCTGAACCAGGTGTTGGTGCAACTCATTCTTTTCCTGCGCTCCAACGTTTCCGGTCTGGGGTATTATCGACTGGATAGCCTGCTTTCTTCGCTGGATAAACTCTTGATGGTGCTTACCTGTGGGGTGTTGCTTTGGACGGATTGGTTTGATTTTTCCCTCTTGAATTTTGCGTTGGCGCAAACCCTCGCATTGTTGGTGACGGCTGTAGTGGTGTTCATTTTGCTGCGCCAACGCGCCGTTTTTCCGGTAAAACCCAGCTGGGCAGCCAATTGGCGGGCGGGCAAACCAGCGGTGTTTTCCATGTTCCGGCAAAGTCTGCCGTATGCGCTCGTGGTGCTGCTCATGTTTGCTTACACCCGCCTCGACGCGGTGTTGTTGGAGCGTATGGCCGGAGCCGCCCACGCTGATGTGTACGCCAGTGCGTTCCGGTTGTTGGAGGCTTGTAATATGTTTGGGTACCTCTTTGCGTCTTTGTTGTTGCCCATGTTTGCACGCCTGCTGAAGGAAAAAGAATCGGTGCGGCCACTGACTTCGATGAGTTTCAAACTGATTTGGGCCGGGAGCGTGACTCTGGCTGCAGCCATCTTTTTTGCCCGGGAAGATTTGCTTCGGCTCATGATGCCCGAACGCGCCACGGAGTATCGGTTTGAGGTGCTGGGCGTGCTGATTTGGGCCTTTGTCCCGGTCAGCGTCACCTATATTTTCAGCACCCTACTCACGGCCCGCGAGCGGATGATGCGGATGAACCGGTTTTTTATCGTGGGCATCGTGTTGGACTTGGGTCTCAACCTGTTGCTCATCCCGCAGTGGCAAGCCGTTGGTTCGGCCGTGGCGGCGCTCGTCACACAGTTGTTTATTGCCAGCGCCATGATCTGGCTTTGCGTGCGGGAATTTGCGTTTCGGCCCAGTCGCTTGGGATTAATCCAAACCATTGGTTTTCTGGCGTTTATACTGGTTTTCGACGGGTTGTTGTTTGGGAAAATCGATATGGTCTGGCAGGCAAAATTTGCCTCCGCGTTGGGACTGGGTTTGGTTGGGCTTTTTGTTTTTAGGATGGTGGGCATTGCATCTTTGCGGGCTTTGAAGCAATAATCCGTGTCTCATCCGTGTCATCCGTGTGCGAGTGGAACACGGATGACACGGATGAGACACGGATTGTAAATAAAAACTTTTACCCAACCCATCCTACTTTTGCTTCCTACGCCCGACCTTTGCGCATGGAATCAAAGTTGACCAACTCCGCAGCCGCCAAATTCCTTGGCGAATCGCTTACTTACGACGACGTTCTGCTCGTCCCTGCTTATAGCGAAGTCCTCCCACGCGAGGTAGATATTTCCGCTCAACTCACCCGTGGCATCCGCCTCAACGTCCCCGTGGTCTCTGCTGCTATGGATACCGTGACGGATAAAAATCTGGCCATCGCCATCGCCCGACAAGGTGGGATTGGCATGATCCACAAAAACATGAGCATTGCCGACCAGGCCGAACAGGTACGTGCCGTAAAACGTTCGGAAGCCGGTATGATCATCGATCCGGTGACCCTCACGCCCGAGGCTACCGTGGCCGATGCACTGGGCTTGATGCGCAAACACAGCATCGGGGGGATCCCGGTCATTGACCCGGGTGGCAAACTAGTGGGAATCCTCACCAATCGCGACCTCCGTTTTGAAACCAACCACACCCGTTTGGTGCGCGATTTGATGACCGAGAAAAACCTCGTGACAGCGCCCCTGGGCACTACCCTCGATCAGGCCCGCGATATTTTGCAACGGCAAAAAATTGAAAAACTGCCCGTGGTGGATGCCAATTTCCACTTGGTTGGGCTGATTACCTACAAAGACATCATGAAGGGCGTGAATTTCCCGCAAGCCTGCAAGGATTCATTCGGCAGGCTCGTGGTAGGGGCCGCCGTTGGGGTCACCGCCGATGCGGAAGAACGGGTGTCAGCGCTGGTGGCCGTTGGCGTGGACGTGATTTGTGTGGACACCGCACATGGGCACTCCCGGGGCGTGTTGGAGTCCATCAAAAGTTTGAAACTCAAATTCCCGAACCTGCAAATCATCGGCGGGAACGTAGCCACTGGCGAAGGCGCCAAAGCACTTGCCGATGTGGGGGTGGACGGTGTAAAAGTTGGGGTTGGTCCCGGCAGTATTTGCACCACCCGGATTGTGGCCGGTGTGGGGGTAGCGCAACTTTCCGCCGTATTCAACGCAGCACAAGCCCTGCGCGGCTCAGGCATCCCCATTGTGGCCGACGGCGGCATTCGTTACACCGGCGATATTGTGAAGGCGCTGGCCGCGGGAGCGAGCAGCATTATGGCCGGATCATTGTTCGCGGGTGTGGAAGAGGCCCCCGGCGAAACCATCATTTTTGATGGCCGTAAATTCAAAAGTTACCGGGGCATGGGCAGTCTAGGCGCCATGCAGCTCGGCTCGAAAGACCGTTATTTCCAGGATGTGGAAGACGATATCAAAAAACTCGTGCCAGAAGGCATCGAAGGCCGTGTACCCTACAAAGGCACCTTGCAAGAGGTGATGACCCAATACGTGGGTGGCCTGCGGGCAGGTATGGGCTATTGCGGTGCTGGAACGGTCGAGATATTGCAGGAAAAAGCCCAGTTCGTCAAAATTACCAACGCTGGCATGACCGAAAGCCACCCGCATAATATCATCATCACTCGGGAATCGCCGAATTACTCCAGAGGCTAGGGAATGTCCAATTTCCAACTGGGAATTTCCAATGTCCAAGTAAGGCGCTACTCATGGTATTTCACCAATGCATAAACTGGACTTTAACAACGATTCCAGGCGCTGTCAAACTTGGGCATTGGAAATTCCCGGTTGGACATTGGATATTTTAAAACGACATTTGTGTCTCAAAACCGATTTTTCAACCCACCCACCTTCTTTTTCATGAAAAAAGTCCTTTTTCCCCTCGCGCTATTGGCATTTGCCATAGCCCCGACTTTTGCACAGCACAGCAAAACACAACCGACCTCCGCTGGTTCGGCATCTCCAAATCCTCAAATATCCTGGCCCGGCAAAGCTGTAGTACCAACGGCCAACAACCCATTTGGGGTAGCTACGCCACGTCCCAAACCAATGGGCAACCTGCAAACCGCCGCGCTTTCAAACACCGCTACGGTGTCTATCGTACGGGGTGAAAATGGGTTGCCTATCCTTTTTGAGGGCAAAACAGCCGCATCTGGCACGGCTGCTGAAAACAAACCCATGGGCGAGCGTGCGCTCGATTATTGCGCAAGCCTGGTTCCACAGGGCATCGCACAGCCGAAATCTGAGTTTGTGGTAAAAACGGCCCAAACAGACGAACAAGGCAACAGCCACGTTCGCCTGGAACAGGTGTTCAACGGATTGCCGGTTTGGGCAGGCGAGGTTATTTGCCACACGAAAAACGGTTCCTTTGAGCGCATGAACGGCCGGTATTTCCCAACACCGCAGCTTTCCAGCACCGTTCCGGTATTGAATTCGGAGGCCGCAATTTTGAAAGTAAAAACCGAAATCGGATTGGATAAGGTCAAAACTGATTGGTCGGCACAAGACCTGAAACTGGTTGATGGCCAGCCGTTTGTGGCCACCTTGATGGTTTTCCACCCCAAACAAAATCTCGCGGGCGAGCGCCTCACCTGGCATGTAACGGCCCGTCCAAACGTGCTCAGCCGTTCCGAGTGGTTTGTAGACGCCATCACGGGCGAGGTGTTGGAGCAGTTTGAACACACCTGCAATTTGCTGGGACATTACCACAAGCACATGGTCGGGATGAAAGGTGAGCAAACGGCCTGCACCGAGCACCACCAAGAAGCCGTTGCAAACGCTGAAGAGGAGATGTTGGTGACCATCAACGGCACCGATTTGCTGGGCGTGAACCGCAGTTTTGTAAACGGTGGTTGGCAGGCTGGCAACCAGGTAGTGATGGAAGATGCGAGCAAATCCATGTTTAATGCAGGGGCTTCTAACATGCCTAGCGACCCGGTTGGCGTAATTGTCACCCTGGACGCGACCAACACTTCGCCTGAAAACCAGAATTTCACTGCGATATTTGTAACATCACCCACAACAACATTCAATAATGCTGCTGCAGTCAGTGCTCATTACAACAGCATCAAGAGTTATGATTATTTCAAAACGAAGTTCAACCGCGAGTCAATAGATGGTGAGGGCGGAAATGTTATAGGTATTGTAAACGTTGCCGAAACCAACGGCACATCCCTAGGGAATGCCTTTTGGAATGGCCAAGCAATGTTTTATGGAAATGGTGACAGTTTTTTCAAACCTTTGGCACGTGGCCTCGATGTAGGTGGACACGAAATGACCCACGGGGTGGTAGAAAAAACCGCCAACCTGCTGTATCAAGACGAAAGTGGCGCGCTCAACGAATCTTTTGCCGATGTATTTGGCCAGATGATTGATGGCGATGCCAACGATTGGAAAATTGGCGAAGACGTGATGCAAAGTGGCGGTGGCCTGCCATCAGCCTTGCGCGACCTCTCCAACCCGCACAATGGACAAAATTCCAACAGCCCATTCTGGCAGCCCAACCACACCAGTGAGCAATACATGGGGCCTCAGGACAATGGTGGCGTACACATCAACAGCGGTATCACGAACCGCGCGTTTTACCTGTTTGCCAATGATGCCTCGGTTGGAACTGCCAAAGCCGAACAGGTTTATTACAAAGCCTTGCGCGATTACTTGGTGAAGTCCAGCAAGTTTGTGGATTGCCGCATCGCGGTGATTCAGGCTGCGACCGACCTCTACGGCGCATCGGTGGCAACCGTTGCGGCCAACGCCTTTACCACGGTGGGCATCGGCGGCAGTACCCCAAGTGGCAACTACCTGGGACAATTGAGCCCGAACCCTGGTCAGGATTTTATCCTTTGCACCAGCAACGACGGCAACAACCTTGACCTGGCTACGGGCGCAGGCCAGGTGCTCGGCTCCTTGTACACCATGGGGGTCAAGAACCGCCCGAGCGTGACGGACAACGGTGCCAGCTTGGTATTTGTAAACGACGAGGGCCATATCCTGGGCATCGACATCAACTACCAAACCAATCCTATCTCGTTCACAACCAGTCAATTAAGCATCAATCCGGAATGGAGAAACGTGGCCATTTCAAAAGACGGCCGATTCATTGCAGGGATTACGGATTTCCAGGAGCCACGCATTTATATCTTCGATTTGGCCAGCCCATTTGGAGATTCTGAGACTTTTTTCCTTTACAACCCTACCTATTCGCAAGGCCAAATTACAGGCGACGTGCAATACGCAGATGTGATGGAGTTTGATTATTCAGGTCAGTACCTCATGTACGACGCCTTCAACGACCTGGATGGCGTGGGCTACTGGGACGTGGGTTTTGTGCAATTCTGGGAAAACGACCAATTCACCGACGGCGGTAACGCGTTTATTACCAAGCTCTTTACGGGTTTGCCGGAAAAAGTGAGCATTGGTAACCCAACCATTGCCAAAAACTCGCCCTACATCATTGCGTTTGACCTCATTGACGAAACCAGCACTTTGCGGTATGACATCTTGGGAGCAAACTCCGAAACAGGTGATTACGACGCGATTGTGACCAACAATGGCGAGTTGGGTTGGCCCAATTACAACCGCCTCGACAACAAACTGCTGTACGAAAAGGCAAATATCAATGGCTACGATTTGCGCTTGCAGGGTCTGAACCCGAACAAGATTCAGCCACAAGGCACCAGCAGCCTTGCCTTGACCGCGCACTACTGGGGGGTATGGTTTGCCAACGGCACCCGTAACCTTCAAGTAGGTACAGAAGATGTTGTAAATCAAGACCTTTCGTTGAAAATTTCGCCGAACCCAACGGCTGATTTTGCACAATTGAGCCTTCGCATAGAGACCGCCATGGGCGCCCAAATCAGCCTCCACAACCTCTTGGGCGAAACGTTGATGACCCGCTCGGTCAGCCTTTCTGCTGGCGATAACCTGCTCGATATCGGTCTTCAACACCTGCCTTCGGGCAACTACGTACTACGCCTTGCTGCCGAAAATGGCGCGGGCGCTGCAGTGAAGGTGGTGAAGCAGTAGGTTTAGAGGTTATTGGTATAGCGTTTAGAGAGCCGTTCTACTGCTTATGTGGTAGAACGGCTTTGTTTTTTGCCCTGCGCAGGGCAAAAAAATCAACCCACCCGCTTGGCCGATGCTTCCCCGCGCAATTTCCAATCGGGGGTAATGCCTTGAATCAGGACGAGTCCGGGCGTTTTACCAACCTCTATGCTTCCGAGGCTGTCGTCAAAACCAAGGGCTTGGGCACCGTTGAGGGTAGCCCAACGCAGGAGCTCGTGGAAGGGCACGTAACTTTGGAAACGTGCAATGGTTTTCATTTCCTCCAGAATGGAAAGCTGCCAGTTGGAGGTCAGTGAATCCGTGCCGATGGTAACTCGGGCCTTCTGGTCGAGAAAAGCCGAGTAATCGGGCAGGCGGTTTTCGATATACAGGTTGGCATTGGGGCAGGTAGCCCAATAGGTGTGTGGGCTCCAGGCTTGCGCGGCCTCAATATCAGCCCTGGAAGTCAGGGTATTGTGGACAAAAAGCGTTCGGTTAGTGGGGCTCATATTGGCCAGGGCGTAGTAAATCGAGGGTTTGCCCGTGGCTTCGAACTGTTCGAGTGAGATGCCGAATTTCCCGTAAAAATCAAGAAAGCCACCTGTTTTGTGCTTAAACAGGGATTCTTCCGGCGGCGTCTCTTGGTTGTGGATACTCACGGTGATACCGGAGTTTGGGTTGAACGCATTGATTTTTTCAAACAAAGTCTTGCTCACCGAATACGGGGCGTGTGGCACCAATGCACGGTTGCTTCCGGCGGCCAGTTCCATCTTTTCGTACACCGTTAATCCATCGGCAAAGGTCTTTGCTGCGCCCGCATCTTGTAGAAAATCAAAGAGTTCGAGGAAGGTATAGTAACGCATCCGGCCCCTGGATTTGGTCGCAAACGTATCCGGCGCATTGGAGATGTCGCCCAGAGCCACGATGCCCCCGTCGAGCATTTCCTGCTCGGCATTTTTGATGGCCTCGGCGATGATTTCCGCAGTGGCGTTGCGCTGGGTCACTACCCCGGTAATAAATGGGATGAGTCCCGTACCTGTGTCTACCTTGCCCTTCATGTGGGAGAGTTCGAGGTGGCAATGGGTGTTCACAAAACCAGGCGTCAGCACACCATGAAGTTTCTCAAGGCTGGCCTCGTCGTGATTGTCACGGGTTTCGAGGGCAAGGATTTTTCCGGAATCGTCCGTGATGACGACCCCACGTTCGATGGGTTCGGAAGAAACTGGGCAAATCCAGTCGGCGGTTATTTTGCGCATTGTTTTACGGTTTGCGGTGCACGGTTTACGGTACACGGTACTCGGTGGACAGTACTCGGTGGACGGTGCTCGGTTTATGGTTTACGATACACCGTGCACCGTCCACCGAGTACCGAGTACCGTGTACCGTAAACCGTAAACCGTGTACCGTAAACCGAGATCGGAAGAGCA
>JALHPW010000004.1:0-22847 GCA_022842255.1 Saprospiraceae bacterium
GCCTGGCGGGATTTGTCGGTCAGGTTGACAAGGATAAAATTGGGCACTTCGGTTTTGCTCTGGTAGCGGGTCACGATTTGATTTCTGCCCTTGCCTACAAACGCGATAAACTCTTCGAACGTTTGATTGCCCGATTCGTAAAGGGTCTGTTTTTCGCGGGTTTTGAGGTTGATTTTGTCGAGGCGTGGGTATTGCCCCTCCTCAGATGCACCGTCGGCGTTGTAATAGAGCCAGTCGCCGTCTTGTGCAATGACCCAGTCGCCGTTTGGCAGGCGGTCGTATACGGGGTTGCCGGGATTGTTGTAGTCGTCGTTCACACTCAGGTCAAAGAGCGTGTCTTTCTTCGCAGGGCTTTGTAAATCAATGCGATAGGTGGTGTACCAACGTCGGTCGCGGTCAAACTCGGTGAGGAGCCCTGCGTCTTTGGCGGCCAGCCATTCAAATCCAGAATAGCGGTGTTTGGTTTTCAAAAGCTCGCGTGCTTCGCCCGAAAAAGGCGCGTCCAAGAGCATGACCTTGTCGCGGAAATCGACCTTTTTCTTGGGGTCGCCGCCATCCAAGGCCTCAACCCAAAGCAGCCGCGCGTCGTAATTGGTTTGCCATTCCAGCGATCGTGGACCAACCACCGTTCCCTGACGGGGAATCTCGTCGGTCACGGGGAATTCGGCGATGGTACGGACGGCCTTGCCTGTGCGGTCCCAAACTTCTGTTTTTCTGGAAAAATTACTGAACTGTACCCGGTAAGAAAACGGCTTGCGCAACTGCGTCACGAGGACGTAGTTTTCATCCGGCGACCAGTCTACCAGCGTATAAAGCCCCGGATTGCCCAGGTTTTGCACCTTACCTGTGTTGGCGTTTGCGATTACCAATTGACTGCTGGCGTAGTATTCAAAAAGCAACTCATCGTGTTCGTTTTTCAACAGGTCTTGGAAGGTCATCACTTGCGAAACCTTGCCCGAAGTTTCCTCGATGGATGGGCCGGTGGGGACTACGGTTGCGCTCGGTGCTGGTCCGCGGGTGCTTGGGATGCTGCGCACCAAGAGTCGTTCGCTGTCTTCAAGCCAGGAAAAAGCACTCCCCAACACGTCATTGATGAAAAAATTGCCCAGGCGTTTACTTTTCCCGGTCTTGGCATCTGCGACCCAAAGCTGTACGCCATTGTCCACATCTACTGCAAAGGCGAGGCGTTTCCCATCGGGCGACCAAGTGGGCACACCGGCGATTCGGCCAATCTTGGGCTTTTCAAGTCCGATAATTTGATTGCCCTCCGAGAACCAATGAATGGTACAACCTGTGTACTCCGTAATCCGTTGACGGGCATTGATTTGTGGGTTCACCCGCAGTCCGGCAAGTTTCAAAAAAGGTTGTGCCAAGGTGGCAATGCCGGGATTTGGGTTGTAGTCAGTGAGCAGCAGGGCGTCGCGTGTGGGGTTCATGCTCACTTGTGGGGTGGGTTTGGCTTCCACGATTGCGGCCACATCGGCAGGCGGGCGGCGGTAGGGGTTGTTTTGGGCAAAAGTCTGCATGGCGCAAAGTATTGCAACAAGCAAAATGGAGGGCTGGTAGAACTTGTTTTTTTGAAAAATCATGGTTAAGGTTTGATTGAAAAGACGAGTAAAATCGGGTGGGTAAATGGGTGGACAAAGACAAGAAGAAGCGCTGGTTTATTGTGATTTTTGAGCGAAAAAGACCAGATTTGCCAAATATTCTCGACCAAATATTCAATATGGCCAGCCTTGGAAACAAGGGCAAAAAAATATTTTCAACGAAAAATAACCGCTTTGGGAAACAATAATTCTGCGAACCCCCAAAAAAATTTCCATTATTTAGAATAAAATTTTTTTAGTTCTCGTAAAGGTAAATACCTTTGTGTCCTCAATCACAAGGTTTTCACCCTTAGTCAACTCCCTCTACTATGGCTGTAAAATACCCGGTCAAAATCACTCAGACCACCCAGTCCAAACTCTCTGCCGTTGACTTCAGCAACCTTCCTTTTGGTAAGGTGATTTCCGACCACATGTTTGTTGCCGATTATGATGGCAACCAGTGGACCGACTTCCGGATCGAGCCTTTTGGCTTACTCGACATTTCTCCAGCCAACCTTGCGCTTCACTACGGTCAAAGCATTTTTGAGGGCATGAAAGCCACCAAAATGCACGGTGAGCCAGTGTTGTTCCGTCCGGAGATGCACGCACGTCGCTTCAATGTTTCGGCAGAGCGTATGTGTATGCCCTCCATTCCTGAAGACCTTTTTGTACAAGCTTTGAAGATGTTGGTCGACCTTGACCGGGATTGGATCCCAGCTATGGAAGATCACGCCCTGTATATACGCCCATTAATGTTTGCCACCGATGAGTATTTCGGTGTACACACCTCCGAAAAGTACCGATTTATTGTGTTCACTGGCCCTGTTGGCCCCTATTATCCAAAACCCATTAAGCTGTGGGTTGAGGAAGTCTTTACCCGTGCCGCCCAAGGTGGTGCTGGTGAGGCTAAATGCGCCGGTAACTACGGCGCATCCCTCCTCCCGGCCCAGCGCGCCAAAGCCGCTGGTTACGACCAGGTGATGTGGATGGACGCGGTAGAGAAAAAGTACGTGCAAGAAGTGGGTACGATGAACCTCTTTTTCGTCATGGACGGGAAAGTGATTACCCCTGCTACTACCGGTACCATCTTGCGTGGCATCACCCGCGATTCCTTCGTGACCCTGCTCAAAGAATGGGGCTACACGGTGGAAGACCGTCTGCTCAGCATCGCTGAAATCGCCGACGCTTACTGGCGCGGCACCCTGCAGGAATGTTTTGGTGCAGGTACTGCAGCAGTAGTTAGCCACGTGAGTGAAATTACCTGGCGCGACCGCAAAATCCAGTTGCCGGAAGTGAATCAAACCAACTGCCCCGTAGGCACTCGCCTGAAAAAACACATCAACGAACTGCGTATGGGCCTTCAGCCCGATGTACACGGTTGGTTGGAGAGCTGCGAGAATTCTGGCTTGGAGATGTTTTTGGATCAGGAAATGGGGATGGTTGCTTAGTGCCCTACTTTACCCGCCGTAGCCTTGGCGAAGGTGGGTTCCCCAGCCTTCGCCAAGGCTACGGCGGGTAAAAATGTGGTCAATTGGTTTTGCCACTAATTCATTTGTAAGGTTTTGAAAAGTGACTATACGCCGCTTTCCCGAGTAATCTGGAAGGCGGCTTTTTTATTTCCCAAACACCCACTTCAAAAAATCGGGCATCGCCTCGCCCCAGGTCCCTACTTCGTGGCGACCGCCTTCCATTTCCAAATACCGGATGTTGTGTTCCGGAATGCCCTTTTTTTGCAGGTCGCGGATGAGGTCGAGTGTGTCGTCAATGGCATCAATGACGCCGTTGTGGTTGCGGTCGTCGGTTTCGTCGAGGGTGCCACATTGAAACCAAAAACGTTGCTTTTTGTCAACTTTTGAGGCCTTTTGCACCAAATCGTGCATGATTCGGTCGGCATCGGGGTCTTCCGGAATCACGTCGTGGGAGCGCCACCAGAGTGCGCCCGAAAAAACACCCGCTGCCCCAAACACCTCCGGATGCGCCCAGGCAATATCGATGGCCGAAAGTCCGCCCAGCGAAAAACCCGCGTAAGCCGCGTCCCTAACGCGTGGCGAGAGGCGGTACTTTTCGCGCAAGTGGGGCATTAACTCCTCCAGGACAAAACGTGTGTATTGAGGCGCCAGGTTGCCCCGACCCTTGTAGTCGGCTTGACGGGCGGTGCCGTATTCCTGGATGCGCCGTTCGTTGCAATGGATGCCGATGGCCAGTATGGCGGGAATCTTTTTTTCCGAAAACAAACTTTCCAGTATGCCCGCAAACTTCATCCGGGGCAAATCCTGTCCGTCGTTGAACAGCACAAAAGGATATCTATGGGCATTTTCCGGGCTATAGTTTGAGGGCAAATACACGTCTATCAATACCGCCCGACCCAAGGCAATGGATTGAAAATGAAAGGTTTGAATAGAAACCTCGGTGGCCGGCTCTTGCGAATCGCCTAAAATTTTGGCCAGGGTCTTTTGAAGAAAATTCATGTCTAGAAGTTTGGGTTAGCCACGAATTGCACTAATTTTCACGAATGGAGCGCTTGATTAGGCTGAATTCGTGAAAATTCGTGCAATTCGTGGCAAAATAACCGCCATATATACTCTGATTAATGTGATTTTAATGATTTGAGTGATACAAACATCTGATTTTTAATTGATTACGTGCACTCGGTGTTCAAAACCACTCTGCGTTGGCTATATCACGTTGAAAAACAAACCCGTCCTGCGGCTTAAAGCTACAGGACGGGTGCTTATCAGTCAAAAAAGGGCCTTAGTTGCCCGATTCATTTTTTTTCTTTTCCAGCAGGTTGGCCCGCAGGCGGTCGGGGCGGTTGGCGGCTTCCCAGGCTACGTAGAAGGCTAGCTGTGCGCGTTTGGCCAGCACCTCGTAGTTGATTTTGTCGGGCGTGTCGGTAGGACGGTGGTAATCCGGGTGGGTTCCATTGAAATAGAACACCACGGGAATGCCCTTTTCAGCAAAATTGTAGTGGTCAGAACGCTCGTAGTAGTGGTTGGGGTCGTCCTTTGCGTTGTATTTGTAGTCGAGTTCGAGCTTGGTGTGCTCTTTGTTCACCAGTTCGTTGATGTCGTGCAGGGCAGTACTCATCCGGTCAGAACCAATGACATAAATGTAGTTGGGGTTGTCCTTATGGCGATCGTCGATACGGCCAATCATGTCGATATTGATGTCCACCGTAGTTTTGTCAAGCGGAAAAAGCGGGAACTCGGTGTAATATTTTGAGCCGAGCAGGCCTTTTTCCTCCCCGCTCACGAGCATACATACTACCGTGCGTTTTGGGCCAACGCCCTGTTTTTTAGCTTCCGCAAAGGCCCGCGCGATTTCGATGACCCCGGAAGTGCCGGAAGCATTGTCGTCCGCGCCATAATAAATCACGGTGCTGTCAGACATGCCCAGGTGGTCGTAGTGTGCCGTGACAAACACGAATTCTTTTTTGAGTTTTTCGTCCGTGCCTTCAATCACGGCAAGCACATTGGAGCCTTCGAGCGTTTGGCTTTCCTTGTCCAGGCGAAGCGCGATTTTGGCCTTTACCTTCACGGGTTTGAACTTATCGCCGTCGCGCAAATCGGACAATTCACTTTCCGCTTTGTTGGCTTTATCGCCCAGGATGGCTTTGGCCAGATCAGGGGATATAAACACATTGGGAATAAAATCGTTGGCAATGGCATCCGGGTCGGTACCCACTGGTTTCCAGCCGTTTGTAGAAATGGCCTTGCGGTTTTTCTTCAGGCTTTCTTCAAAATTCGGGTCGATGATAAAGACCGCGATGGCGCCTTTGCTCTTTGCCAATTGCACTTTTTTGCGCCAGTCGATGCTCCAATTGGAACGGAACTCCGAACCTGTAATGAGCGATTTCCCCTCTGCGGTCATAGGCTCGCCATTGTAGAACACCACGGCTTTGCCCGCCACTTCAGCTTTGCCATAGTCGTTGTACTTGGCGTCTTCAATGCCATACCCTACAAAAATGACCTCTTTTAGCTCAGTCAGCGGACGGTCTGGGTTGAAGGTAGGGTACACATAAAAGTCCTTGCGATTGGTGAATTCCTGATCGCCAACCTTGAACCCGATGTCTTTCCAGGTAAAACTTTGGAGCAGGATTTTTTGGAAAAACCCCTTGTCTCCTTTGGGTGGCAGACCGGCATCCTTGAATTGTTTGGCGATGAATTGAGCGGCAATGCGCTGGCCTTCTTCGCCCGTTTCGCGGCCTTGCATGGAATCGGAGGCCAGGGCGTAAACGAGGGATTTCAACTCGTCGGCCTTGATGCCAGCTGCGAAGGAAGTGCCGTCGTTGTCCAGTTTGTATCCTCGGGGGTCGGTGGGTATGTTTTGCCCTGTATAGACGGGCATGGATGGTGGCGGTGGTGCCTGAATAGGTGGCTTTTGTGCCGGGTCTGATTGAGCCGTTAGCGCGAGGGCTGGCAACAAGAGCAGGGTGAGCAGTTTAAATTTCATGTACAAATTTCAGATTTATTGATTTTGGTCGGTTGGGGACCCAAAAGTCTAAAGACCAGCGTTGCCAAAAACAGGTTTTCGCGCAACACGTGCAGTTTCGGCCTGAAAAGCAAAAATGATGCCCGCGTTGAATACGCTGATTAAAGTGATTTTGATGATTTGATGGATGCAAAAACGTGATTTTAAATTGATTACATGCAAACAGTGTTCAAAACCACTCTGCGTTGGCTATATCAAACGGGGCGCAAATATCCTGCATTGCGTTGTCCCGAGTGGAAATCGAATTGTTTTTCAAACGTTAAGTATGGTTTTTCTAAACTTTGCCTTGTAATTGATTTAAGTGTTATGCCCTATACTTTTCAAGTTCTGACCCAAAAATCCGAGATGTTGCCCCATTACCCGCTCATCCGGCAACTCAGTCCGGGTGTAACGGAAGAACGCTACGCGTACCTGCTCGACGACATGTTGGCCCACGGCTATCGCATGGTGGCGGTGTTCGATGGCGAACATTGTGTGGGCCTCTCCGGCATTTGGGTAGCTACTAAAATTTACAGCGGACGGTATCTTGAGCTCGACAATGTGGTGGTGGCCGAAACCCATCGGTCCAAGGGGATTGGTAAATTGCTGACCGATTTTGTGCAGGATTTAGCCATTGCCGAGGGATGCGAGACCTTGATGCTCGACGCCTATTTGGAAAACGAAAAAGCCCATGCTTTTTATGAGCGGGAAGGCTTTTCCAAGCGGGGATATCACTTTCTGAAACGATTTTGATTAAACCGCAGAAACCGTCAATCCCGAAGGCCAGCCCACGCCTTCGGCTTCTTCCTCACTGACTTTCCAGAGTTGGGCGCGAAAACGGAGCAAGGTGGCGGCGGTTTCGCTTTGCCGGATGCCGATATCGATTTGACCACGATCCTCGAAACTTTGGCGGAGCACTTCTAGTTCGAGTTTTTTTAGGGCGTTCATCACGTCGGGCATGAGTGCGTAGTCAAAATCGAGCCGGTAAACATCCTTCACCAGGCATTCGATGATTTCGGCGTTGCGCAGGGCTTCGGCGGCGGCTTCCCGGTAGGCGTTGATGAGTCCGGAAGTGCCGAGCAGGGTGCCACCAAAATACCGCACCACCACTACCATCACATAAGTCAGTGACAATGAATCGATTTGCCCCAAAATGGGCCGGCCCGCCGTGCCGCTGGGTTCGCCGTCGTCGTTGGAGCGGAAGCGGCTTCCGTCTGGCTCAAATCGCCAGGCAAAACAGTGGTGTCGGGCCTTGAAATGTTCTTTACGCTGTCCTTCCAAATGCTCCAATGCCTCGGCCTCGCTGCGCACGGGCCATGCGTAGGCGATGAATTTGCTGCCACGGTCTTTGAATTCGCCGGTACTGGGCGCGGCGATGCTGCGGTATGCGTCTGTCACGGTTGTTGTCCTTGTCGCAAAGGTAGTTGGCTTCGGGAAGAAGGTGGCAAACGCCTTCCAAATGTGTGAATCATGCAAATGTTCTCTGGAATTGCGTAACATTCTTGGGCGCCTGGGCGCGCACCTTTGTTTGTTGAATATTAGCGTGTGTCTGAAAAACATTCTTCCACAACAAACATGGTTTGCAAGATACTACTATATGCTTTCTAAAGGATTGGACGACTATTTTATAGGCGTTTACAATGCTTATAAGTTCATTGCCCGGTTTTTCCGACAAGCCTTTCAAGGCCCTTTTGAGTTTCGGGAAATTGTAAGGCAATGTTACGAGGTGGGTTATAAATCCCTGCCCCTGATCACGCTCACCGGGTTTGTGATTGGGATGGTGTTTACCAAGCAATCGCGCCCTTCCTTGATTGCTTTTGGGGCTACTTCTTGGCTGCCTTCCTTGATTGCGATTGCGACGATTCGAGCACTTGCGCCCTTGGTTACCGGGTTGATTACTTCTGGCAAGGTGGGTTCTCATATCGGTGCAGAAATCGGCTCCATGAAAGTCACAGAGCAAATTGATGCCATGGAAGTTTCAGCCACCAATCCGTTTCGGTTTCTGGTGGTAACCCGGGTTATTGCCACCACGTTCATGATTCCGGTTTTGGCCATGTATTGTGGTTTTGTGGGCATGATGGGTTCGTTTCTGAACATTTATCAGAATGAAAAAACCAGCTTCTCCACCTTCATTGCTGAAGCTTTTAAACAAATTACGTTCCTGGACATCGGTGCCTCCCTGATAAAAGCAACCGCTTTTGGGTTTACCATTGGCATCGTTGGGACCTATAAAGGGTATCACGCCACACAAGGAACACAAGGCGTGGGCAAGGCCGCCAACGCGGCAGTGGTGCTTTCGATGTTTCTGAT
Source organism: Saprospiraceae bacterium (assembly GCA_022842255.1). Classification (GTDB taxonomy): domain Bacteria; phylum Bacteroidota; class Bacteroidia; order Chitinophagales; family Saprospiraceae; genus M3007. Next base: position 8,367 of record JALHPW010000004.1, read on the forward strand.
TTTTGTGGAAGAGCTGGTGATTGTTCAGGTATCCAACTGGTTTAGAAATTAAAGTGTTATGCAAGAAAAAGAGCTTAAAAAGGAGCAGGGCCCGCCCGTAATTTCCATTCAAGGGTTGTACAAATCCTTCGGGGAGTTGGACGTATTGCGGGGTGTTGATTTGGAGATAAACAAAGGTGAAAATGTGGTGGTGCTCGGACGCTCGGGAAGTGGTAAATCAGTGTTAATCAAGATTATATCCGGTCTGCTAAAGCCTGACAAGGGCTCTGTCAATGTATTGGGGAAGGAGGTAGATACCCTGAACGAAAAGGACCTGCGTGCGCTTCGAATGAAAATCGGTTTTTCCTTTCAAAGCAGTGCGTTGTACGACAGCATGAACGTACGCGAAAACCTGGAATTCCCCTTGGTACGGACGGTAAAAGGCCTCGGCAGAAAAGAAATAGACCAAAGGGTGGAAGAAACCCTCGATGCAGTAGGCTTGCTGGACAAACTGGACCAAATGCCCTCGGATCTATCGGGTGGACAACGCAAAAGAATAGGTATAGCCCGTACCCTGATGCTCAAACCGGAAATCATGTTGTACGACGAACCAACTGCCGGTCTGGACCCCATTACCTGTATCGAAATCAATAACCTGATCAATGAGGTACAAACCCGCTACAACGCCAGCGGGATTGTCATTACCCACGACCTGAGTTGCGCGAAAGTTACCGGCGACCGGGTGGCCATGCTTTTGGATGGAAAATTTACCCGACAGGGCACTTTTGAGGAGGTTTTTAATACAGACGATGCGCAAATCAAAGCTTTTTACAATTACAATTTTATCGAATAACCATGCAACCAGCACCCAATAAACGTGCAATCACCGTCGGGATTTTTATCGTCCTCGGATTGGTTTTTCTCCTTGCCGGCATCCTGGCGGTGGGAAACATACGCAGCACTTTTGTCAGAAAAATCCAGGTGACCACCATTTTTGATGATGTCAATGGCCTACAGGCCGGAAACAATGTCTGGTTTTCCGGCGTGAAAATCGGGACCGTGGACCGCTTGAGGTTTTACGGAGAATCGCAGGTGCGGGTGGTCATCAAGATTGATGAAAAATCGCAGCAGTACATTCGCAAAGACGCGAAAGTGAAAATCAGTACCGATGGATTGATTGGCAACAAAATCATCATCATCTATGGGGGCAGTTCTATTGCCGAGGCGGTGGTTGATGGAGATACGCTGGGTATTGAACGACAGATTTCTACCGATGATATGATCAGCACTTTGCAGCAGAACAATGCCAATTTGTTAGCCATTACCACCGATTTTAAAACCATCAGTAAAAAACTCGTGGATGGCGAGGGTTCTATCGGAAAGCTGTTGAGCGACGAATCGCTGTACAAGAGCCTGGGCGTGACGCTCGCATCGCTGGAACGCTCCTCGGCACACGCTGAAAAACTGACGGCGGCCATTTCCGACTATGGTACCAAACTCAATCAAAAAGGCTCGTTGGCCAATGATTTGGTAACCGATACCACGATTTTTAAAAACGTACAGGCGTCGGTACTTCAACTCAAACAACTCACCCGCACCGCTTCGGAAGCAACCGACAACTTGAAAGTTGCCAGCAGCAATGTCAGTAAAGCTACCAGTAAATTGGAAAATAAAAGCTCTCCGTTGGGCGTATTGCTTTATGACGAAGTATCGGCTGAGCACCTGAAGGCGACCCTCAAAAACCTGGAAGGAGGTTCGAAAAAATTGGATGAGGACTTAAGGGCCTTGCAGGATAATTTTCTGCTGCGTCGTTATTTCAAAAAGAAAAAGAAAGCGGAGGAAGCTGCTAAACAATAGACGGATTATCTAGGGCAGACTCAAATCTTTGGGACTCTGCAACTATTATTACGCTATGCAAATCTAGCGTTAAAGCAAAATATTTAAAACCAAGCTCCCCTGGCTTGTGTGGTTGTCTTCGCTGCGCTACGACATGACAACCTATTTGATAGGTTACTAATTATGCGCTAAGTTTCTCTTCAGGCAATCCATGATTTTGCGATAAAGCAATTGCTCGTCAATAGGCTTGGAAATATAATCATTCATACCGATTGCCAGGCATTTTTACATCGGCAGTGAGGGCAATGATGGGGATTTGATTCTTCATTTGGTTGCGAACGTACGCTGTAGCATCATAGCCGTTCATCACAGGCATTTGCAAATCCATCAAAACAATATCATACCTGTTTTGCTGGAGCATTTCGATTGCGAGTTTACCATTGTTGGCAATATCTACCTCAAACCCAAAATCCTCTACAATTATTCTTATTAATAACTGATTCAGGATTACGTCTTCTGCAACCAGTACTTTTATGGCTATTGGTTCTTTTGCTGGTTCCGTAGTTGTTTCTATTGTCGGTTCTGTTGCTGGTTCTATTGTCGTTTTTGCTTTATCAAAACTCAGTACAAAAGAAAAAGTCGTGCCTTTGCCCAGCTCACTTTCCAACCGGATGGTCCCGCCTTGTCGTTCTACCAGTTGTTTCACAATAGCAAGCCCAAGGCCCGTGCCGCCATAAGCGGTATCTCCCTCCTGATGTATTTGTTCAAAATTATTGAAAACCTGCTCCAGTTTGTCCTCCGCAATACCAATCCCGGTATCGGTAAGTGTAAACTCAATAGGGGCTTTTGCTGCATCCTGTTCCAGCAACCGAACGCGCATGGAGATTTCTCCCACGCTTGTGAATTTTACAGCATTGCCGACAAGGTTTAAAATGATCTGGCGCAAACGCAAAGGGTCGCCGACCAATGTTGTCGGAATGGCAGGATCGTACTCCACCTTCAGGGTTATGTTTTTCTCCTTTATTTTTACTTCAAACAAAAGAAGCATGGTTGCCACCGCGTCCAATAGATTGAAAGGCGTTTGGCTGAAAATCATTTTCCCACTGTCCACTTTGGCCAAATCAAGGATGTCGTTTATCAGCATTAGCAATGCATCGCTCGATTCCTTGATTGCCAGGATATATCCCTTTTGATTGTCCTCCAATTTCGTCCTTAAGATCACATTGGTAAAGCCGATGATGGCGTTCATCGGGGTTCGGATCTCGTGGCTCATGTTTGACAAGAACTGTTGTTTTGCCTGCACCGTGTCTTCCGCAATTTGCCGTTTAGCCTCGGCCTCGGTGTTGGCTTTTATCAGCTCGACATTAGCGGCATGCTGTTCGACGGCCTCGGTGATGTCCCTTGCGGTGGCAACGGCGGCATAGACCTCCCCGTTTTCGTCTTTGAGCGGTATGTAAAAAATTTCACTGTACTTGCTCAATTCAGGGGAGTGAAAATTGGGCTCATAAACGGCCTGGCCGTTGAGTGCGCGGCGGATGTCCTGATATGCTTTCCCATTTTCCACACCCGGGAAAAGCGATTCCAACGTCTTACCGAGAATTTCTTCTTTGCTGCGATTAAAGACCATTGCGCTGGTCTTGTTGTAGCGCAACACACGCATTTGCTGGTCATAGACAACCACTACATCGGGCGATGTGTCTATGATGGTGTCCGAAAACTCCTTCTGTTTTCTCAATTCCGAGGTGCGTTCGGCCACGGCTTCTTCCAGCCTGTGTTGTTCGTTTTTGCTTTCACCCAATGCTTTTTGGAGCAATGCCTTTTCTTTCTGTTCAATTTCCAAAACCAAGCGCCGCACCTCGGTCACGTCGATGATGGTCAAAACAATCAGTTCCTCCTTTTTGCTTTGCTGAACGATGCTGTGCGCGTTGAGCAACAGGATTTTATGGCCGATGGCCGGGAAGTCAATTTCGATTTCAAAATCATGGAAGCTGTTGTTTTTCAGCACGATGTCTTCCAACAGCTCTCGCAACCGTGGGATGTTCCATTCGTGACCGCTCAGTTTGAAAAGCGACAGGCCGATGACATCTTCTTCAATGATTTTAAAGGTTTTGCAAAAGGATTTATTGGCCGATTTGATGCGTATGTTTTTGTCCAAAACCAGCATTGGCTCATGCACGGCGTCCAAAATGGCCTCGTTGTAATTGTGCAGTTCCTCGACTTGTTGGATGCGCACCAGAAGCTCCTGATTGCTGGTGATCAGTTCTTCGTTCGTGGATTCAATCTCTTCTTTGGAGGTTTCAAGTTCTTCGTTGAGGCTCTGTAATTCTTCGTTGCTGGAAATGATTTCCTCGTTCGCGCTCTGCAATTCTTCGTTGGCCGTCTCCTGGTCTTGGGTGATGGAGCGCATATCGCTTCGCGCAGCGGTCAGTTCTTCCTCCAATTTTTTTATCCGCCTGTCTTTTGCGATGGTGTTTTTCTTTTCGCCCTCCTTGGGGTAGCCAGCTAGTTCCATTTCCTGCCCCGTGAAAACAACAATCACCATCGGTTCCTCCTCCGGCAAAAGGAGCGGCGCAACTTCGAGGTTGACGATGCGCACGGTGTTGCCCACCAGGTCGCGGTTCATTTCTATGCCCGTTTTTCGGACGGTCTGCTTGGTTTTGATGGCATGGTGAATCGCGTTCCGAAGTTCGAAGGTGATTTCGATGTGCGCCATTTTCAGGATGTTGAAACTGGCTTTGCCTGATGCGTTTTGGAGGTATGGCGCGGTGTTTCCGCGGAACTGGAGGATTTCCATTTCGTGGTTGACAATCACGCTGGCCGGCACAAACTGGGCAAGCAAAATCGCATCATATGCATTGGTCAACTGGCTATTGGGGGAGGCCAAAGGTTTTTTCGGGCTGGCCGTAGTGCCATCGCTTTTGTTTTGATAGGTTGGTTGCGTTATGCGCGAACCAATGTCAGGAATACGAGCCATCCCTGAATTTTTCTTCCGCGAATAGATCCGGAATTTTTTGTCGTGCGGTGTGAAAAGGTCGTTCGCTGTACCGATGGTTTCCGATTTGCCTAGCATAAGACAGCCGCCCTCGTTCAGTGCGTAATGAAACGTGGCAATCGCTTTTTTCTGGGCCGCGAGGTCGAGATAGATGAGCAAATTGCGGCAACTGATGAAGTCCATCCGCGAAAAAGGCGGGTCGCCCAGCAAGTTGTGGTGGGCAAAAACACAGACATCGCGCAGTAATTTCGAGATCCGGTACTTGTCGTTTGTCTTTATAAAAAACTTTTGCAGTCGTTTTGGGGAAATGTTTTTCAACTGGTGCGGTGCGTATTCGCCGGCTCTGGCCTCGACAATTGCTTCCGCACTCAAATCGGAAGCGAAAATCTGGAACGGCACGAAAGCGGACTTTTTTTCCTGCAATTCGAACAAAAGCATGGCAATCGAAAAGGCTTCCTCACCCGTAGCACAGGCGGCCACCCAGACTCGGAGGGTCTCGCCGGAGGTTTTGCTACTCAAAAGTTGGGGCAAGACGGTCGTTTTCAAAAACTCAAACGCCTCCGCATCCCTGAAAAACTCGGTGACGTTGATCAGCAAATCCTGATAGAGGAGCTCGGTTTCGCCGTTTTTCAGGACGAGCAAATTGGCGTATTCCTGGAGCGTCTCTATTTTATGAATGAGCATCCGCCGCAGCATTCGCCGCTTGATGGTGTTCATTTTATAATGACTAAAATCGACGCGTTTTGTTTTTTGGAGGAGCTGCAGGATGGCTTTGAGGTGTGGGTCGGTGTTCTCAATTTCGTCCTCCGGCAATACTTTTATAGCCTTCGGATTGGCCAAGGGGTGTTTGCTCATCCACCCCAGTTGCAATGCGATTTCTTTGGGCGACAAAACAAAATCAACCACCCCCTCGGCAATGGCGGAGTTGGGCATACTGCTGAACTTTGCGGAATCGTCCTGCGCGAAGGTGATGCCCCCGGCCAGTTTTATTTCTTTCAAGCCACGCGTTCCGTCATTTGCACTGCCGGAGAGCACTACCCCTACTACGTTTTCCCCGTGCGTTTCGGCCAAAGAGGAAAAAAGCACATCTATGGATAGGTTGGATTGCTTGCTTGCCGGGCGCGGCAGCAACTGGATATGGCCGTCAACGACTTCTATTCCCTTGTTGTATGGAATGATGTAAACATTGTTGGGCTGTATTTTCTCCATGTCGTCAATGTCCTGCACCTTCATTTTGGTCACTTTCGACAACAGCGGAGTGAGCAAGCTTTTATGGTCAGGGCTGAGATGCTGGACATAAATAAAAGCCATGCCGGTATCGGGCGCGAGGTTTTGCAAAAGTTGCGTCACGGCTTCGAGCCCGCCGGCAGAAGCCCCAATGGCTACCACTGGAAAGGGATGGACGGATGGAATAGCTGCTAGAGCGATGGAAGCTTTGCGGGTTGCTTTTGGCTCCGCTGTTTCGGATATTGGAGTGTCTGTTCCGATGGCGCTGGATTGGAGCGGGGGATTTTTTTTGGCGGGAGGCTTCTTTTTATTTGGACTACGAGTTGACTTCATGGATAGGTTCTTGGCAAAGATAGCCAAATAGATATTGGAAAATTGGATTGTTTTTAAATCAAATAATCACAGAGCATTCACTTCTGCTTCTTTTTCTTTGATTTAAACAAGGATTTCAACCCTTTCTTCTGTTTCTCCACCACCTTGGCCAGTTTGCTCAGACTGATTTGATTGTCGATGGAAGGGCGTAATGCTTGCACAAAGGCATTTTGCAATACCAATACCACGATTTCTACCGTGTTGGTTTCCGGGTCTTCCAGGGTGCCGCTGAAATTTATTTTCGTGGCCAATTGATCCTTTTTCTGGTTGTGAAGCAGTTCTGCCGCGCCACCTACCAAGGATTCCCAGATTTTGTGGAAAAAACTGTCCTTCCGATCCTGTCCCTTCCAAGAAACCACATCCAGTCCCTGAATGATGGGTTTGACATATCCAGTGAACTTGCCATCCTTTGTGGCCGCCTCCGCATACATGTTGAACTCCCCTTTGTTGACATCAAAATTGCCATACGCCTTGAACAAATCATTGAGTTTCACAAGATTGGTCCGCTCTAAGGTCATATTGAGGTCGAAGGCCGGTTGTCTGGCGAGCGGGTTGAGTTTCATGGAAAAATCCATATCGCCCTCATAAACGTTCCCGGTGACGTCGATACTTGCTGGAAGAATTTCGGTAGAGGAATAAGCGTTGCGCAAATTGCGCGCAGTGCCGTTTAAATTCGTAACCGATAGGTCTATGTTCGGCGAACCTGTGTTGTCAATATACCGAATGCTTCCGTTCCGAATCTCGCAACGGTTGACTTCAACGGGCATAAAATCCTCTAAAAGTTGGCGAAAATCGCTGGTGTCCCTTGCCACGTCTTTGAATTCCACCACGTTTTCGGTGAACCGAAGGGTGGGCTTTTCAAAATCAAGTATTCCGACCAGTTTCCCTTTAATGAGTGCTTTCCATTCAAACGCAAGATCCACGGTACGAGCGCTTATAAACTCGGTTTGACGGCCAGATTTCTCCGTCACTTTGTTGAGGTAAAAACTGTCCAGCACATAAGCGCCCCGGTACAACGCTACGTCTATATCATTTACATGGCCGTAATAGCCATTCATGTTGGCCAAGGTCTTATTGGCATAATGCAGTAAAATATAGGGCAAAGCGATGCGCAGTGCAATGAGCAAGACAATCAGCCCGAGTAAGATTTTCGCTTTTTTGGATTTAAAAAACTTGGGTATTGTCATGATTTTGAAGGTTACTTTACCCAGTATGGATATGCAGTATGAAGGTTCATTGCGATTTCTGTTTTTGGGTATCGGTATTCAATACCAATTCAGGCACCACAATTTCCTTTACTTCCACAAACACGGCGAATTCGGTGGGGCGGATTTTACCCCCGTATTCGTTCGCATATACTTTTGTGAATTCCGCCCCGAAATAGAGAATGATGGCCGAATAATACACCCACAGGATGATAAGTACCACCGCTCCCGCGGCACCATAGGCCGATACAGTGCTCGAACGGCTTAGATAAATATTGATGAGGTATTTGCCTATCAGGAACAACACAGCCGTGAAAAAGGCACCGATGATTACATCGCACCAATGCAAGGTAGCATCTGGTAATACCTTGAAAATCACTGCAAATAGGAGTATCACCGCCCCCATGGATATCAGGTTGCTGATGATATAAGCCAGCCAGGCAAAGGAGCTGATATTGGCTACAATCCAGGTGTCCAGCATACTCAACAGCGCGCTCAACACCAGCGAAACCATCAAAAGGAATCCGATGCCTACCACCATGGAAAAGGAAAGCACCCGGGTCATGATGAGCCGCACCCATCCCCTTTTAGGTTTGGCCCGGATAGACCAGATGGAATTGATAGAATCCTGGATTTCAATAAAAACCCCTGTTGCGCCGAGGAAAAAAGTGGCTACGCCAATCACCGTGACCCAAGGGGTATCGCCCGAAATCTGGACGTTTCTAATCATTTCCTGCAATTGCAGGGCACCCAATGTGCCTAACAGTCCTTCAAATTGTTTGTACAGATAGCCCTCGGCGGCTTCCTTGCCGAGCAAGACGCTACCGATCGCAATGACGATAAGTAGCATTGGGGCCATCGAAAACAAGGTGTAGTAGGAAAGCGACGCGCTCAACCGCAGCCCATAGTCGTTGTTAAACTCTTCGGCAGCCAAACGCATCAAGCGACCGAGTGCGACCGTTCTGCGCCACAGATTTTTGAGGGAAAAAGCGGACAGAGACGGGATTTTCATAGTTTTTAAATCTAATCGCACTGCCCAAGTACCATCCACAAAATGACGAATATCACGATGGTACTGAGGCAACCGCCTCCAAATTTCATTGCGCCTGCACCAGATAGTATACCCCTGAGAAAGTTGTTCATTTATTTGTAATTGATTAATGTAAATGGTTTTATCTGCATAGAGCAATAAATACCCTTGCAAAGATGCCGGCACCCGGCTTCAATGCTGTTACACAATTTTAGAAATATGTTACATGATTCTTAGATGCCGTAGAACGAAACGCCTACCAATTCCAACGCGCTAAACCAAAACATCAAAGCTTCTTCACCAGCACCATCTGCGACGCATCGGCTTTTGCCGAATCGAGCAAAAACTGCCGGACTTCCCCGTAACGGGCAGCGGGCACTTGCAAGGGGCGGATTTCGACGTTGCGCACTACCACAACCCGGTCGCTAAATTTTTCCACGGTCATCTCATAAAACCCGAACTCAGTTTCGATTTTTTTGCCCGATGGTACATTTTCGGCTTCAAAACCGGTCGGGAATTGAAGGCTAAAGGTGTCGCACAACGTGTATGCGTCGGTCATTTTGAGGTCGAGTACCCGTTTGTCATTGGCAGGCAAGGAGCGTTTTACCGGATTGGTTTTGGCTAGGGGCACGAACATGCGTTTGCCGGAAACGGTGGCGTATTTGGCCGTTTCCGCTTGGTATTCAAGGCTTGCTTCGGGCCGTTCAAAATCCGCAGCGGCTTTAATATTATTCAGTTTTGCGATGCTAAACGGAGCGTTTTGGGTGAATGACTTTTCCAATTCCTCCTGGGTGGATTCCAGTGCAAAATGCCGGCAACGGTCGTGGCGGTCGCCCCCCAAAATCCCTTGTTGTTGCACCTCAGCGCTACCGTCCTCCCGGAGCAAGATTTTGGTATGGTTTTTTTCAAAATTATCGGCGGCGCGGAGCACGGGTGTCCTCACCAATTTGCCTCCTTCCGGGGTGAAAAGTAGGGCATTGCGGTTGGCAGTAAAAGCACCAAGATAACCTGCAGGATGGGTTTTACTGGTGCATTCCAGCCAAAAATCTTCACTGGGGACATACAAAATCACGTGGTTGAAATGCGGGCTGGGGAATGCCTCATCGTATTCAGGAGCGCCATCTTCTCCCGCATAAATACTTGCTTCCCAAGCTTCTATACCAGCCGCTTTCAGCAAGGCCTGGGTGTAGTTGCTGAGCGCTTTACAGTCGCCGTATTTCTTTTTGTCCACAAACTCGGCCTCAAAGGTTTGCCAACCGCCAATACCGAGCTGGATACTCACGTACCGGCAATTGTCCTGGGTAATCTTGTACAAGGCCGCAATTTTTTCGCGGGTGCTCTTGCCCTGCGTCAGTGCTTGCACCTGGGCAACGGTGGCTGGAGGCAGGGTTTCCCGGCCATTGTTCAGTTCGTAGAAAAAGCGTCCCACACTGTTCCAGCTCTTAAAATCACCTCGATGGTTGTCAAAATTGATTTCGAGTGGGGCAAATTGGATTTGGGCCGTCACATCCCGAAAATAGGGATTGTATGGCTCGTCAGGTTGGGCAGCTAGCTTTTGGGCCTGCCATTCCCAGATGGATTTATCGCCCTTGACGCTTTGTTTAGGTTGTAGGTCCAGTCCGGGTGTTTTCCATTTGAACAAGTAGGACGGCGGGGCAATCAGGGTGTATTGCCAATTTTCCACCGACGCGCCCAAGCGTTGAATCGTGGACGAGGGCATCCCCCAGAAACCCTTCATGGTCGTTTTTTTCTTAAACTCTACCGTGTACGGAAAGCGCGGAAATTCCAGTCTCAGGTATTTGCTTTTGTTGTCGGTAAACTCGTATTCGGCCCCTCCACCAAATTCCTGTACATCTTCCTCCTTGGTGGCGCGCACTAATTTCCCATCTGCATCGAACAGTCGCCCTTTCAGCATCTTGACTTTGGAAAAACGATCTTCTTGAGCCCCATTGGAACAGGCGTATTTCCCTTCTTCATTGAGGATGGTGGCCACGAAGGTTTCTTCCAAAACGGCATCACCATCGGATTGAATTGTAAAAATGGTTTCGTCTACCCGCACTACCACGTGGGCATTGACCATCAATTCGGGTGAAATGGCCGATACGGGATATTCCACCTGGGCTTGAAGCAGGGTTGGGAAGAGCAGTGCAGCTAGTTGCACGCAACGCCACAACGCCGCTACGATTTTTTGTACCTGATGCATTGTTGGGTTGATGGGTGAGGCAAACGGTTGCACACGTAGCGCCATAGCGTCGTAGCGTGAGGCAAAAGGTTTCACACGTAGCGTCGTAGCGTCGTTGCGTGACACAAAAGTTTTCACACGTAGCGCCATAGCGTCGTTGCGTGACACAAATAATAATTGGAGCATATCAAGTTTTTTTCAAAGCCAGTTGGAATTGAACCTTATCGGCCATCAGCTCAAAAAACTGTCGCAATCCGTCGTATTCCGAAGGGGCAAACTCGATTTGTGCGATGTTCATTTTCAAGACCACTTGGATTTGGGTTTCGGAGGTTTTTCCGCAAGAAAACTGAATTTTTCCTCCATTGTTGGGCAAGGTAATCCGTGCAGGCTGGGGCAAATCTTCAATGGTGTACCCCTTGGGGATATCCAAGTTGAGCACGTATTGGGCCTTCATCGGATAGGTAAAGTTGACAGGAAACGAGCGCTTGATACTTTTGAGCGGGTTTTCGGTCACGAAAAAATCCAGGACAGGCCGCACGTAAAGAAAGTCGTTGACGGGACTGGCGGCATTGGGAATTGCGCAATGAAAATCAATCTTAATGGGCTTGTCCAACGCTTTGCGGTCGTGGATTACCACCGAATCAAGACTGCGTTCCGCATATTCCGTAGCAAAATGCTCCTTGACAAAATCGGGCTCATTTTCGCCTTCCAAATCGCTCCGCCAACCCGTGGCTGCGGATCCAGTGCGCACCAGGGTAAAATGACCGCTCATTTCACCTGATTCATCGATTTTGGCATTCCCGAGCCAGGTTTCGGAGTATTCGGGTGCGTCAATATCCACCCAATTGGGGCGTTTTTCATCCACCAGCCAGCCTTCCCCATTGTAGCATTCGCCCCGCAACTGACCAAAGGGCCGCATGGGGTTGGTGGCGTCGATGGTATGGCCGCCTTCCCCTTCGTACAGAAAAGCCACCACGGTATTGAATTGGTCCGCAAAAGGGTAAATACTGTACATCTTTCCATGGTCGCGGGTACTGATGAGCATGGGTACGCAATCAAAATCCAGTTTGCGGAGTAGGGCCACCACGGCCAGGTTGAGGTCGGCGGTACTGCCTGTTTTTTGGGTATAGGCCGCATCCAGGCCATTTTCCGAGTAGCGCCGGTGCTCGCCGTTCCATTTCATGCTGTTGCTGACAAAGCGCAATACTTTTTCCGGGAGTTCGGCTTTTGGAGTGGTTTCCGGAACGCTTTTTTTGAAATCTGCCCAGATCTTGTTGAAATTGTTTCCCTTCAGGTATTGCTCGCCAAAAGATTCGGATTCAATCATTTTTTTGGCGAGCTCGGGCCAGGAGGTCATTACTTTTTCCACCGACTGGCCTGGGAAATTGATTTCACTCAATTGAAACCCGATGTGCGAGCGGTAGTCGTTGAGTGTGGTGATATACGCCTCATCTTTAATGGCAGGCAGGTTGCTCAGCCCAAAGGTGGTGATGGTGGCAGAATAGGCACTGCCAAAAGGAGGGGTGATACTCTCCGGATGGCTCTCGTTCAAGTCGAATTTGCGCGGCGCCAGCATCAAATAAACATAGGTAAAATATTGGGGGATAGTTACCGTCAATTGGCTCCACCGCACGGGAATATCTTGTTGGAAATACCAAGTTTCGTACAAGGTATAGATAAAGGCCGATTCAAGTTGGTAGCGGTATTCGACGATACTGCCCTTTTGAAGGTTTGGGATGAAGACCTTTTTAGCGGATACCTTTTTGGTGACTTGTTCGGTAAACACATTGTCGGACTTCACTTTTTGCACCACTCCATCCGGGGAAACGACTTGTACGTCCAAGTCTTTAAAGCTCTCCACCTCCCGGTCCGAACGGTAATAAATCCGCAGGTTCCCTTTGTCCAGGGCCGATTCGTCAAAGATTTTGATTCGGGTTCGATAGTCGAAGGCAACACGCCATCCATCCCTGGTATAGGTCAATTCTGAATTTCCAACTTCCTGAAGCACCATCGAAGTGGCTGCACTATCGAAGGGGCAATGGGTCAGTTTTAAATCCGCTTCCGGGATTTTGCCCCATTTTTCCAGTTTGTAAATTTGTTGGGAGAACGTAGACGATGCCCCAAGGCACAGCAATGCAAGGCAGAGGAGGGTTTTTCGCATGGTGTTTGATTGGTTTAAATGAAAGAATAACTAACAGTACGGTCAGCAATGGATATAAAGCTGAACGGTACTATAAAATTATACAAAATCAGAAATTAAACTGTGATTAAAGTGATTTTGATGATTTGAGTGATTGAAACACCTTGATTTTTAATTGATTATAAAAACTCAATCCTCAAAACCACTTTGCGTTGGTTATATTGTCCTTTAATACAACGAAGACGGCCTCAAAACTTACCTAGTATTAAATCTTAAAATATACGCTTACTTACAAAATTGCTGCATCAACCCTTGAGCGGGCCCATAACCGGCCATGGCGGCTTGTTGCCAATCGGAACACGCCCCGGAAAGGTCCCCTGCCGAACGGCGCGCCATGCCCCGGTTGCATTTGAAATTGGCGGCATCGGGTTTCATGGCGATGGCTTTGTCGAAAGCGGCCAGGGCTTCTGTGAATTTCCCCATGCTCGCGTAAGCATTCCCTTTGTTGTTCATGGCTTCGGAATGCTCCGCCGACAGCGCCAAACAGGCATCATAACACGCGATGGCTTCCGGCATCTTGCCCATGGCGGCCAGGGAGTTTCCTTTCCGGAAATGGTGTTCGGGCTCGGGCTTCAGCTTGATGGCCTGGTCAAAGGCGGCCAAGGCTCGTTCATGCTGACCCGCCCCGGCGTAGGCCATGCCGAGGCTGGATTGGATTTTGTCGGCCGATTCTTTGGTGTCCATTTTGGCGAACTTCTCAATATCCGCGATGGCTTTTGGAAAATCGCCTTTGGCCAGGTACACCTGCGACCTGGCATACCAGGAATCGGCAAATTCTGGCTTCATTTCAATAGCCCGACTGAACCACTTGATGGCCTCGTCCGAACGTTTTAAGTTGTTGAGTGCCACGGCATAATTGAAGGTGGCGTCAAAAAAACCGGGGTCTACTTTTACGCCTTGTTCGTAGCTTTTGACCGACTTTTCATAATCCTTCAAATCGTCGTGCGCCAGCCCGAGGTTTGACCAGGAAAGGGCGTCTTCAGGGTGTTTGGCCGTCACGTTTTCCCAAAGCGCGATGCTGGATTTCCAGGTCGAGTTTTGCATAAAAGTCAACACCGCGCACATCGCCACAAACCCCGCAGCGAGGTAGGGCAACACACTTTTTAGTCCCGATTTTATTCGTCCAGATTCGACGTCGGAATAGGTTTTGGCCAAGACAAAAAACAATCCGAGATAAGGGATGTAGGTAAAACGGTCGGACATGAACGCCTTGCCCGCGCCTTTGAATTGAAGTACAAAAACGATGTTGACCAGGAAAAACAGGAACCCAAAAGCGATGCTCCGATCGTGTTTCCGAGTGCCCCAAACCCACCAGCCAATTGCGGCCAAGGCCAGGGGCGAGGCGTAGTAAAGGGCGGGCATGGCGCCTATTTTCGGGTAGGGGTAATAGGCCGAAAGTCCGAAGGGCGCAGGGATTTTCCAGAGGTAATTCCAAAGCGAGGCGGTAGCAAAAAAGAA
>JALHPW010000004.1:22857-26383 GCA_022842255.1 Saprospiraceae bacterium
AAAAAGAAACGTTCGCCCATGGGATACCCCGTGTCCTTGAAACCCTCTGCCTCGCCCAAAAAGTGTATCCCGACCAAACCAAACACCAAAGAAAGCGCGAAAAACGGCACCTTTTCAAGCCAGACCTTCATGCTTTTCAAATCCCGTCCGGCCAGCCAATCCAGGGCCAGCATCGATAAGGGCAGCGAAACCGCTTGAATTTTAGAGAAAAGCGAGAGCAAGCCGAACAGTAAAGTGAGCAGGTAAAACTTGCTTTTTTGCTCCGCGAGATACTTCCAATAAGTCAACAGTGCAGCGATGTAAAACAATCCGTAAAGTACGTCTTTGCGCTCCGTGACCCAGGCCACACTCTCCGAACGCATGGGGTGGATGCCAAAAAGGGCGGTACCCAGTGCTAGTCCCCAACCCCGCACGCCAAGGGCCCGGAAAAAGAAAAACGCCAAGGCCGTGGTTCCAACATGGAGCAGCACATTGTCGAAATGGTATAGAAACGGTTGAAAATTATCCACTACCATTTGGCCGGGTTTCACAATCTTGTCGAACGTGTGTTCGAAGCAATACGTCAGCACCACCAGCGGGGAATAGTTGCCATGGGTATGTCCGCTGAAGATTTGTCCGAGGTCCATGCTGCCCAAAGGTTTTACCATCGGGTTGAGCCAGAGGTATCCGTGGTCGTCCCAGTTGACGAAACCGGCCCCAAAAGTGTTGGCGAATACGAGGAAGGTGAGCAGGAGGCAGCCAAAAAGCATTAGTTTGTCGGGCACCGCGACAGAAGCAGGGTTGCTGGAGCTTGGTTTTGAGGGAGCGGGTTTGGCTGCGGGACTTGTGCTTTTGTTTTTCTTGGACATGGCCGGTGGAGGATTGTTCTTGCGGACAAAGGAAATGCGAATTCGTTTTATGGGCAATAGTTTTCGTGGATAGGCGGCCTCAGAAGGTTGATCGGAGTTTATAAAGTTGAGGAGGGTTTATTTTTTGCACCCTAAAAGTGGATGATTTCAGTTTTACGAGTGCAAAAGATAAGCCTATATCGCCGGTAATCAACCTTGCGAGACGACCGCTAAATTTTCCGTTGGCGCAAATGAAACGGACGAAACGGCGTTATGGAGGGCTTTCTGCCGAAAATGGTGTATGATTGAGGTGATGGGGGTAACTTTGCAGGGAGAAAAATCAAATCCGTACACACCAACAGAGTTAACTGGCTATGGAACCTAAAGTATCAAAAGCCCAACTTTCAGTTTGGGAATGGAAAGACAAGGCATACGAGGAAATAAAGCACTTGACAATCCTGGAACAAATGCGCATCATCCATGAGCGTACTAAGGAGACTGTTGCACAAATCAAGCGCAGGAAATCTGAGAGAAAGAAGACTTTGCTGGCCGCTGAATAGGTTGCTGCTGATGTTGGCGTCCTCGCCCACATCCACGGCGGAGTGAGTGATGGGTGAACTGTGAAAAATACAGAATTGAGAAACTACTTAACCGATTCCAACGTACTCTCACAAATGTGCCAACCATGAAAAATATATTCGCATTATTCGTTTTGGCATTTTTGCTGGCGAGTTGTAAAAAAGACCCCCCAATTATTTACAAGACATATCCTATTCAAATAGGCTATTCATCATTTGTTGGACCAGGTGCCAGGCTAATCGTAACGGCTTCAAATACAGGAGAATTATTGGGTGATTTCGATTTCCAGCCAGACTCTTCCACCTTTGTTGGAAGTTTGAATGTAAGAGAAGATGTTGTTCTAGACCGGATTGATATTCATATCATTTCACCCGAATTCGGGACATTTCAGTATGATGTGAGAACCCATATTGGTGTTCCTGTAGGCTCATATGTTCACTTTTTCCCAAATGAATCTTATCCGCGTGGGGAAAAAATATATTTGAATATCAGTGGGGTGGATAATTTTGATACCCTGCGGGCCGGGAATATATTGCCAGCGAAAGTTCAATATAATTCAAGTGAAAAAAGTGTTTATGCGGAAATTAATACGCGGAAAGACCAAGGGGTAGTGCTAAGGGTGAAGGCC
Organism: Saprospiraceae bacterium; assembly: GCA_022842255.1. Lineage (GTDB taxonomy): Bacteria > Bacteroidota > Bacteroidia > Chitinophagales > Saprospiraceae > M3007. The sequence continues at coordinate 24,892 of JALHPW010000004.1, forward strand.
GATAACACAGGTTTTAAGTACTATTATTTACCAGATGCTTTACAAGGAGACACCCTGCAATTGCATTGGGATGATTTTAAAGAGGAGATAAATATGAAGCAAGTGGGCTTGCCTCTAAATGTAATCTCGACAGGTTGTTTAATCGATGCGGTTTCGCCGGACTTTACCAAGGCAATTTCTATTTTTTCTGCCTCAGAAATGACTATTACCCCAACTTTTAATTTGCCAGATATTGTGCCAAATGATTGGCTCCTACGTGTGCGAATGAGCACGAGTAAGGGTATTTACGAACGGGTTTTTGGTCTCCAGGAACCATTGGTATTGGATTCCCCTAATTTTGGTTTGGACGAATTAACTGCTACCGAACATCAAATCTCCATCACCACTACTGGCAATCCTGACTTCATTACGGTACAGGGTGAGGGCGATTTTAACTGGTATATTAACGGTTCGGTAGAATCTTTTAAAAACCTCACCATTCCAGATTTGTCCCCCTACTTGGCGGCTACTATGCAACAAAGCTCCATTGATTGGAAATTAGTTTTTATTAAACAATTCAATCAACACAACGCGGATGACATCAGAAAAGGACTGCCCTATCGCAGCCCCGGATTTTTTCCCGTTGCACGGAGTGGATACCATGAAATCATGTATTAATACCCATGATTTTTGATAAACAAATAACTCCAACACAATAACACACTCAACCACATCAATGCGACCACTCCTCTCAACATCCCTAATCGCCCTCCTCACGCTCATTCTGGCTTGTACGCCCAAAACCAGCAACAAAACCTCGTCCACGCCAACCCCTCCCAACGACCCCGCGCAGTGGGACACCATCGGCAAACCACTGGTAGGCGAAGAAGACGCGCCCGTGGAGTACAACCTGCTCGATGAATTGACCATCGAACCACAGACCGAAGAAAATCTCGATTCGCTGCGGCCTTACAATGCTTCGCATACGTTTGAGGTGGACCTCATCCATACCAAGGTCGAACTCTCCTTCGACTGGGCCAAAAAACGCGCCAACGGAAAGGCCACGCTTACCATGCGGCCCTGGTTTTATGCCACCGACAAGGTGACGTTGGACGCCAAAAACTTTGACATTCAATCAGTTACCTTCGATGGTAAAAGCGAACAGTTGAAGCGCGATTACAACAACGAGCAGCTGACCATCCAACTCGGGAAAACCTATTCCCGCACTGAAGAATTCAAAATCGCCATCACCTACACCGCCAAGCCAGACGAACGCGAGTCCTTCGGCGGCAGCGCGGCCATCACCAGCGATAAAGGTTTGTACTTCATCAACGCCGACGGCGCGGAAAAAGACAAACCCAAACAAATCTGGACCCAGGGCGAAACCGAAAGCAACTCGTTCTGGATGCCCACCGTGGACAAGCCCAACGAACGCTGCACCCAGGAAATGTACCTCACGGTGGAAGACAAGTACAAAACCTTGTCCAATGGCGTACTCGTTTCCTCCAAAAAG
>JALHPW010000005.1 GCA_022842255.1 Saprospiraceae bacterium
GCTCGCAAACCTCAGCAGTTTGCAAATACTTTCCTGCTCATCAACACAAGTCGGCGACCTAAGCCCGCTCGCAAACCTCAGCAGTTTGCAACAACTTTACTGCGACTCAACAAAAGTCGGCGACCTAAGCCCTGTTTTACACCTAATAAAAAATGGCATACCAGTGAATTGGGACAATCGAAACTATGGTCGTGAAATTTATGTCAAAGAATGCCCTTTGAGCCACCCGCCCGTGGAGGTAGTAAAACAGGGAAATGAGGCGATACTTCGGTATTTTGAGCAAATAGAAACCCAACAAGGAACTGCAAAACTCTTCGAAGCCAAGATTATCATCGTAGGGGAAGGCGAGACTGGCAAAACCACCCTCTTTGAAAAACTAAAAGATGAAAACCACGACCCCATCCAGCATCCCAGTGGCGAAACCCATGGTATCAATATATATGAAGGGCTGCCTATTCATCATGCTTCGTTGGGAGAGCGGCCTATTTCGGCAAATCTGTGGGACTTCGGCGGACAGGATTTGCAATACATGACGCACCAATTTTTCCTTACCCCTCGCGCTTTATACGTACTGCTTATGGATGCGCGAAAGGAATCCCCCAACCTGGCGTATTGGTTCAAAATCATTAGCTTATTGGGCAAGGAATCCGAAAACAGCAGCGAAAAAGTACCCTTGCTGCTGGTATTCAACAAACGGCCAGGTGGTACCGGGAAAACACCGCTTTGGCAAGATGTGTTGAAATACTACGAAGACCACCTTGCTCCTGACTACATCGAAGCGAATCTGGCGCAAAATGCAGGGCATTTTAACATCGTACGCAGCCGCCTTGAAGAAATGGCCGCGGCATTACCTATCATCCAATCCGAAGTACCCAAACAATGGAAACCCATCCGGGAAGCGTTGCGCAGAGAAGCTGAAAAAGTGCCGTATATCACTGCGGAGCGACTTATGGAAATCTGCGAACCTTTTGGGGTAACGGATTGGCGCGACCAGTTCCAATTGACTGATTATCTGCACAAACTGGGCTCTTTGCTTCATTTCCAAAACGATGAAAAACTAACGAGTACCATCATTCTGCGCCCGTCTTGGGCCGTAGAAGGGGTTTATACTTTTTTGAAAGATGAACGTTTGGCCAAACAAAACGGGCATTTCGACAGTGAGGCGTTTTTTGATATGCTTTGCGAAAAAGGCTATACTAAAGCAGGTGGTCAAAAAATCTTGCAATTGATGACCAAGGACAACTTCGACATCTGCTACGAAGCCTCCAAAGGTCGATATGTTGCAGCGCAGTTGCTACCCGACAATGCCCCAGCCTATACGTTCCACAAAAACGACTGCCTGCAATTCAGATACCAATACCCCATTATGCCAAAGGGTTTAATGTCGCGGCTCATCGTGCGGCTGAGTGAATATCTCGAAGCCGACGCACAAAGCGGAGCGCAAGTCGTATGGAAAAAAGGGGCTGTGTTGCGCATACCCCACAATGGCCAAGAATGCCGCGTACGAATCATGGAGGATGATGCCGAATCAACGGAAGGTTTGCGACAAATCATTATCGAGGTGCTGGGTGAGCCTAATTTTAGAAAGTATGGCTTGCAACGAGTCCGGCAAGAAGTGAACGAATTACATCGACTTTGGTTCCGTAGCATTCATGCCGATGAGATGGTGCCGTGCTGCTGCGAGCAATTCTGCAAAAAATCCTCAAAGCCACATTTGCACAAATTAGATAAACTACTGAATCTCAAGTTCAAGCGCCGGAAAATGACTGCGGAATGTGGGGAATCAGGTGAAGATATCCCAATTGATTTGATGCTTGAAGGTGTGTACGAACAAGCAGAAATCAAAAAATTCGAGCGCGAAACAACTGGTGAACGCGAGCGATATGGTGGGGATACTTACCATATTTACGGTGGACAATTCAACAAAACCGAGCGCATCGAAAAGTTGGAAATTCATCAGCAATTCGGGGTTTCCAAGGATGATTTTGAAACACTGCAAGCGGCAGTTTTGGCGCTTGCAAAAGCCGATAAACAAGCGTTGGCCTCCCTGATTAATGAATTTCCAACTCCTGCTACCGAAGCTGAAAAGAAAACAATAGGCGATAAACTAATAAATGCCATGAACAACTTAGCCGTCCCTATTCTTCATGAGGTTGCAGGTTCTGCATACTATGATATGTTAAAGTTGTTTTTAGGTATCGGTTGAGCCAAATGCGCCTACACCTCGCTACTGGCTTCATCCATTCCGATTTATCCCCTAACTTTGTCCAAACATTTTCAACATGGGCACCACATTAAACATCAGCGCACAAGATTTGGACCATGCCTTGGTGGACGAACTCAAGGAGCAGTTCGGCAATGCGAAAGTGGAAATCAGGGTACACGACATTCCCGGCGCTGCAGGGATGTTGAACGAACCTGATTTTTGGGCTTTGATTGAGCAGTTAGATTGGACCAAGCCAGACAATGATTTGGTTGTTGAACCAATCGTATCTGCGCTCGCTCAAATGCCCGTAGCAAACATCTACCAGTTTCAAGACTTGCTTTCCGAAAAACTCTGGAAACTGGACACCCGTGCACATGCAGCTGGTTTTTCAGATGATGAGGATGATTCCTTTTCTGTAGACGATTTTTTGTACGCACGATGCGGTGTGGTCGCTAATGGCAAAGAGTTCTATCAAAAGGTGCTGAACACCCCAAAAGACATGCCACTGGATACTACATTTTCTCCCTTACTTAGAATTGCCAAAAAGGCTTACGAGCGCAAAACAGACAAGAAAATGACCATTGCGCCAGCATTTAATTACGAGACCTTCAGCAATCAAGAAGGCTGGAAATAGCCCCACCCGTTATTATTGTGGCACTCCACCGAAATTCAAACCAAAATGATGGCCCGCACCATGTCTACGAAATTTGGGACAAGGGAGAGGACGAACTTTTCAAATACGGCATCAGCGATGACCCTATTGAAGCGGATGAGCTGTCCGATAGAATCCGCGACCAACTCTATTTCTTAAACCTCTCTGCTGGTTGGGTTCGATATATTGGGCGCATTATTCAGAAGGACATCTCTGGACGAGTCTTGGCCAAGCAGTTAGAAGAGGAGTACATCCAAGCTTATCTTGAAAAACAAGGAGTCAGACCTCGTGGAAACCCACCCCGGAGAAAATCAAAGTTTGACCCGCTTTATCCACCATAGCTTAAGCGTTGACGCCCCCCCCAATCACCAATTTACAAGTAAACCACTCAACAAATCACCCACTCACATGGTCTCCTACGAACAAATCTTCGAAAACAACCGCAAATGGATCGCGGAAAAAACCGCCAACGAAAAAGACTTTTTTGAAAAACTGGCCAAGGATCAAACCCCCGAGTACCTCTACATCGGGTGTTCGGACAGTCGCGTGACCGCCGAAGACCTCATGGGCGCAGCGCCAGGCGAGGTGTTCATCCACCGGAATGTGGCCAATGTGGTGGCTTCGACCGACCTCAACATCGCCTCGGTCATCAATTACGCCGTGCGGCATTTGAAGGTCAAACGCGTCGTAGTGTGCGGCCACTATGGCTGCGGGGGCGTCAAGGCCGCCATGCAGCCCCGCGACCTGGGCATCCTCAACCCTTGGCTGCGCAATATCCGCGATGTGTACCGGCTCCACAAGGATGAACTGAACGCCATAAAGGACGAAGAAGCTCGCTACGACCGACTGGTGGAACTCAACGTGCAAGAACAATGCGTCAACGTGATCAAAACCGCCGTGGTGCAGCAGCGCTACGTGGCCGAAGGATTCCCAACGGTACATGGCTGGGTGTTCGACATGCGGACGGGGCTGCTCAAGGACTTGAACCTTGATTTCCGCAAGGTTTTGACCGAAATTCAGGAAATCTACAACCTGACCAATACGGATTGGTTTGACGGAAGTGGGCGGTAGTTGGTAACTCCCCACATCATCATGTGGGTTTGGGGCACTGGCAGGGCCAGCACCTTTGTAAGGTCAATTACATCTTCCTTACAAAAACAACTGCCATGCTCCACGTTCCAAGTTTCCGCCGCATTACCCAACCTCAAGCAATCAATCGATTCGCAGAAGCCTATTTCCAATGTTCCGGATTTAAGGTGCCCGATGAATACTACGCAACCAATCAAACATTTGGCATCTATTGGCAAGGGGAACTCATCGGCGGGTTTGTACTGGGCAGTGGGCCAAGCCTACGCACCCTGGAGGTTTTTGCCGGCTGCGAAGAACGCCGTCGGCTATACGAACAGGTACGTGCATTGGGGGTAGACCACACCGAAATGTGTTGCTTTTGGATTCAACCAAGCTGCCGGAAAAAGACTGGGCTTAACTTTTTTGTCTGGTTGTGCGTAGGGTATGCACTTCGGGTGTATGGATCCAAACAGTTGATTTTTGGCACCAATTCCGTCCGATTGGCTACTTTATACGACGCTGCGCCCAAAAGCACCCTTATACACACCGATTACCTGAACCAAAAACGGACTTTCATTTTCACGGGGCCCCGAAAAGACTGTTTATCTGGTGTGGTTCATATTTTATACTACAAAATCAAAAGGCTAATGGCCCTACAGGCAAACGAAAAGAAACCTGGAACAAGAAAGCGCGTTTTTTTGACGCCTACGGCTTGAGTGGTGTGTTAACTTAGGTTGTCTTGACAAGATTTCTTTTGCCGTTTGCGGTGGCTTCTCCAGTTCACCACAAACGGCAAAAGATTTTAATACAAGTTTTCAGGTTCAGACACCTACCCTATTGAGTCAGAATTATGTGCAATATTCGGTTTGGGCCCACCCTTTCTACGCCAAAACCAGAACAGGAGTAACGCTAATAGCAATAGGCCAATCCACTTTAGCCAACCCATTTCTACAAGCGGAGGTGGCGGCAATTCTCTATGCTCAGCTTTCAAAGCAAACACCACACCACCGCGGGTGGCATACTTTTCATCGTCTTTTCGTTCCTGTTGTTCCAGATTGAGCAGATAGATATCTCGAAGGTTCGGGGTGTTGGCATCTTCCAGAAAACGCAGTTTCAGGTTGTTGAACTCGCCAGGGGGCAGATTGAGTGAAATATATGCCCCTGGTTTCGACACCACTATTTGGGAATCCCTTTGTTCAATGCCTTCCCCTTGCCGCCCACTTTGTTCCCAAAGTTCCAACAGACGTTTTCCACCAACGGCAACCTTACCAAAATTGAAAATTGGCGTTTCATTGGGCATGTTGGCAAAAACCAATCGGGTTTGGGTGGCTTCCGATGTGAAATTCGCGAACTGGGTTTCTGTTTCCGGCCTTCTCAATCCTTGCGCATTGTCCGCCCTATTGTCCCCAGGTGCCTCACTCGCAACGATATCCAGGTTTTGCCAAGCTACGTTGTTGTTATCACGCACAAAAGTACCCAATGCCATCGTCGGGTGCCCGGGACTGCCATTACAGCTTCTGTCCGGACAGGACTGGGCTTCCTGTTCCAAACGGGCAATGAGACAAATATGACCGCTGGTCAAACTTGCCGGCAAGGTTATGGGCGGGTTGATGTACCGGGTATTGGAAACCCAGCCCGTATAAACGCTATAACCCATACCTATCTCGTTCCAGCGTGTTGCGTCGTACCAGTCATTGTTCCCGGTAGATGCATTGGCCCAATAAACATGCAGTACTTCACTGGGCGGGGGAGCACCCGCCCCTGTTCTCCTGACCCGTACGTGGATATAATTCGTTGCGCCTCCACCAGTGGTCACACCTGTCCCCAACGTTATTCCTGCTGCACCAGCAGTTCCATTTTGATTTACCGCAATGCCTTCCGCATAATAGTACGGTCCAGGCAAAGGGTTGGGTTCCACACCGGTATCCCCAGCCTGATCTTCGATGTAGTGGTCAATTCCTGCAGCGGGTCCCGCATTCGCATCCAAATCGGCTTCGCTGTCTATCAACTGGGGACGCCAGCTAATCAAGCCTGCGTACATCCGGTCGGCCTGCCCCGCACTGAACATCAAACGCTGGGTGTCATCTGTGGCATCCATAAAATTGCAGTACATATCACCGTAGGGACTCTCTGCACGGTTGAACAAAGGATAATCGGCTTTCCCGTTGTTCGGTCCTTCCTGAATAGGTGTGTCTTCCACCTCATCGGAGCCTACCCAATCTCCCATCCCCCATATATCCCTGATTCCCAACCACTTGGCCACCAGATTGGTCAGCGTCCGGCCTTTGGAACGCCCGGCCCCTGAGAACCCAAAATAGTCTTGATCCACCACCACTCCGTCTTCCACGGCCCGCCCAGCCAGGTCTGCTGGCAGGGAAGCATACCCTTCCTTGAGCTTTTCATCCAGTTGGCACACCCAGATGTTCAGGTACTGGTCGGCAGGCCATGCATCATCGCCTCCGGAGGCTTTGAATTTGATCGGGTTGCGTTCTTCCGGCCCATTGGCCAGAGGGGAAAAATCAAACTTTTCCTTGCCAGGTGTCGCCCGCACCACCCCGCTGCTGGAAGCACCGGAGGGGTCTCGCCGGGCAAGTACAAACTGAATCCGGGTATCAGCGGCCAATACGCGGAAAGCTTCCGGGATTTTTGACATTTCATCCGTGTTTTTGCGTCGGAAATCGCGGTTAAGGGCTTCCAGTTGTTGGTTCACCAGTTGGTCTGGGATGCCCGCACCGTTACTCGATTGCATCAGGTGCACCACCACGGGAATGTTGATAACCTGGAAAGGCAAGGCTTTCTCACCAATTTGTCTGTTTCGGTCGAGTTCGGCTTTGATTTTGCCTTCAAAATCCGCCATGTTGGCAGCGAATGCCGGGTCATTTTTTTGCCGTTCTGCTACTTGAAAGAAGGTACTATCAGAAGATTGGCCTTTTTTCACCTCGCGACAGCCGAAAGCGCCCAGAATCCATAGCGCAAAAAACAGGGGAATGATGTTGAATTTCATGGTTTTGAGTATTTAGTTAATGTTTCCGTTTTTGTCGGTTTTTAAAAGATAGGCAGGGCTTGGGCTCACCTCGATACTCCCGGTCATCAGCCAACCTTCATCCTTGCAACGAAATAGCGAGTTGAGGCCTTCGGATTCGGTAGCGCTTCTTCCTCCATAGTCGTGGGCAGCTTCTATTTTAGCGCCATCCTCCGATACCCTGAAAAAATGGGCCACACTGTTGGCATTGTCCACAAACCGCTTTCCAGCCACCGCCACTTGCCCATTGTCGGCCCCGACACAAGCCTGGGCTTCTGCCGGCCTGGTGCTGGGTAGCGGCCTGTCCCAGGAACAACCCGTTGTTTTACAGGCATTTACGAGGTATATTTCTGGAATTCCCTCCCCGTTTATTTTTGACCCCACCGCAAAAGCATTCCCATTGGAAAGGGTGACCACATCGTTCAGAAGGGTCTCCTGGCCGCTGTAGGTTTTGTGCAGGGTTTCTTGTCCGCTTTCTACGTTGATTTGAATCAGGATTCCATTGGTCGGGTTGCTGTTCAGGGGCGCATGGATGGCACCTGCGATGGAAACGAACCCTGTCTGGGAGGCATCCAGGCTCCATTTATAGGGACTGGCCACCCAAGCTCCCAAATCCAGAGGGTAGCGGTCTATCTCTACAAGGTCCAGGCCCGCTGTACTCCGTAGCCTCAACACTTGTATGCCGGCCGCCCCAGGCGACCCTACCCTTGCCAAAGCGAATATATCGCCGTTGGGCGCTCGGGCCACATCACGGAATTCAGAGTCTTCGCTCCCAACCGTGGCCGGGAGACTGGTAAACACCTCGCCATCGGCCGTCGTTTTGAACAAAATACCCTTGTCGCCCTCATACCCGGCAATCACAATCTCGCCGTCCAGGGTTTCACACAAGGCAAAGGCGTCATTTTGTCCATTTCCGATTTTAGCTTCCCAGAGCAATGCTCCATGGCGGTTTCGTTTCTCCAAGTGGATGAAAACGCTGTTGTTTTTGGCGATGGTACCTAGGGTCACGTATTGAAAATTGGAAGTTTCAATGGCGTCGACGTACCTACGGGCATTCCCCTGAGCAATTAGGGAGTCGTTGATAATTTCAAGGGTGGAAGTCACATCAGGTATTTCCTTGTAACAGGCTAAAATGCCGAACAGTGCCCAAAATATGAGCAGTGGAATGGGGGTTTTCATAAATCTATAATCGAATTTTGGTATAAAACTGGTTAAAATCGCACGTGAATGCTTCCTCCCAAAGGCACTGGCGCCAGGACCAATCCTTGTGTCTCTACACCTGGGACGAATGAAATCCCAAGCGTTTTTTTGCCCTGTTTCAGCGTTTTTTGCCAGGAAATCCGCTTGGCGATAAAAAAAACGCCTGCCAATAAAACCGTGCCCCCACCTATTTTCATGGTCAATGCCCCGCCCCGTTTTCTATTGGCCTGTTTGAAAATATCCGCCCGGGCAGTAGAAAGGTAAACCTCATCAAAGGGGTCGGTATGACGCTCGTAGGTTTCGTACAATTCACTGGCTTTCTGATCCAGGTTATCTCCCCAGGCATATAATCCCGTACCGACCAGGACCCCAGCCCCCCCGCAAAACCATTCGCGTTTGCTCTTGCGCAATTCTGCATACATAATATTATCAAGCCATTGCTCGGCTTGCTTGGCATGGGTTTTATACCCTTTGTCCAGGTAGTTGCAGAGTTGGGGAATCCTTTTCTTGTCGTTCTTGGCTTTTTGAGCTTTTTCAAAAATAGTTGGCGACTCGGGAGGTTTTACCCCTTTGTGTACCAGTTCATAAACCCGTTCGTAAATACTTTCTTTCAGGTTAGACTCCTGCGATTGTTCGGCGGTCAAAGTCCAGGTATCGGTATGCACGACCTGTGTTGTTTCAATCTCTTCAAGTGCCATATTGATGGTCAACCTTCCATCGGCCGCTTTTTCGATGGAGACGAAAATTACCAGTTCTGCTTTGGCGGTCCGCAAGGCAGTTTTCACCTTTTTGGAGGCTTGGGTGATATGACGAATTGCAGCCTCGGTTTGCGCAATCTCTTCCAGGGTAGCCAATCGGTCGCGCTCGAGCATAATGCAACCACCGATTCGGGAAAGTGCGGCCTCTATGAACCGCTTTACGTCCACTTTGGAGCCTTCGGCACGAGCATTCTCTACAGCAATGGGCCAAATGAACACATTTTGGCATCTGGAGGTGGTAGCGGGGTTGGGGGTGGGTTGTTGAGCAATGGAAATCTGCTGCACAAAAAACAGCAGGATGGTGAGCCACAATTGGTTTTTCATATTCAGTTACATTTAAACAATAAAGTGTCTTCATCTTCAAGCACCCGGGTTATTGGCGTGGATACCCGTTCGCCCTTTACCAGTCTAACCTTGGTAACTTCTTCGTTGAGTGTCAAGGTGAAAGACCCTATAATTCCCGCCATCGTCCCAATCGTTTTATCATTTACCTCAATGGAAGCATCGCGCCAACAGCTATCCGCCTTTAGGAAAACCTTTATCTTGACAGGGGTCGGTTTGGGTATTTCTGCGGTTGACCTATCTTTGGGTTTTTGTGGGTTGCTGGGCGAGTCGATTGTCTTTTTTTTACCTGGGCTGACTGTAACAGGGGGTTGTGTATTCATTCCACCTATTACCGATTCGTGAACAGTATCCCGTTCAATGGTAGTGGCGGATGTAGAGTCGGGTGCCGCTTGTTGGTGAATGCTTGGGTCGGATAGTGTCGGACTTGGGCCTCGGAATACCGCCCACCAAATTCCAAGTGCTGTAAGGATTACCAGCAAGGATAGCAAGGCCATTTTGCTCCATGGAATGGACGAGTGGGTGGTTGATGGCACATTCAACAACGAAAGGATGGATTCTGCCAGACGGGCCAACTCTTTGGAATATTCATCGGGCTTTAAGGTACCTTTTATCTGCTGATCCTTCAGGGAGGCATAACGCGCAGACAGAAGCAAGGCATTGTCGCGAAAGGCACTGCCTTGGACATCAGGTTGGTTAGCGTACAATTCAATCAGGGAAAGGGCGGGGCCTATTTCAGCCTGCCGAATAAGGGATTCCACCCTGGTTTTTAGTGCTTGGAGTGTCATTGGGGGTTAGGGGAAAGATGGCACAAAAGTAAGCGTTGAAATTAATTTCGAACAACTGTTTGGTAAAAAATTTTTCTTTGCCCAAAAACAATTGTCACACTGCTTTTGAATGCCACCAAGCAGTATTGCCAAATACGCCCAGAACCGGGTGTCGAATAAAAAAGTTCCACAAAGGCTGGACATATCCTTTTATAGCCTAAAAAGCACTCGAATCGCGGGCCTATTGCCATAAACCGCAACCCCCTTGGCATTCGGGCGTTTTACCTTAAAACACTTGGGTCCTTTTCATGAAAATCTTAGACATCCTTTCCGTCCTCGAATCCATCGCCCCACCCCACCTACAGGAATCGTACGACAATGCGGGGCTTATCGTGGGTGACCCCAATGCTGAGGTGCGCGGGGTGCTTTTTTGCCTGGATTCCACTGAAGCCATTGTAGAGGAGGCCGTGGCGCGGGGTTGCAACCTGATTGTGGCCCACCACCCCATCATATTTCGAGGTTTAAAACGGCTCAATGGGGCAACCTACATCGAGCGTACGGTCATGCAAGCCGTGCGGCAGGATGTGGCCATCTACGCCATCCACACCAACCTCGACAACGTGTACAAACAGGGGGTGAACAGCAAAATCGCTGAAAAAATCGGGCTGGTCGATACGAGAATTCTAGCTCCCAAGCCAGCAGATTTTGAAATCGGTGCCGGTTTGCTCGGCAATTTGCCCAAACCCATGGCCGAGGCAGATTTTCTCCAACACCTCAAAACCGCCCTGAATACCCAATGCATACGGCATACCGCCCTGCGGGGGAAACCCGTGCGCAAAGTGGCCGTTTGTGGGGGCGCGGGCAGTTTCCTGTTATCCGAAGCCCTGCGCGCCAAAGCCGATGCTTTTGTGAGCGCCGACTTCAAATACCACGAGTTTTTTGACGCGGAAGGGCGTTTGGTCATCGCCGATGTGGGGCATTTTGAGAGCGAGCAATTTACCATTGAACTTTTACACGGTATTGTACGAGAAAAATTCCCTACTTTTGCGCTCCATTTGACAAACCTCAACACCAATCCGGTTTTTTATTGCTAAAAACCGTTGAAAATCAACTCAATATCTCAATTTCTTAATACTACTAATAGAATGGCCGTAGAAGCATCCATTGCCGACAAACTCAGAATGCTGTGGAATTTGCAGCTGAATGATTCACAACTCGATGAAATCCAAATCCTTAAAGGTGAGCTTCCGATGGAAGTAGCCGATTTGGAAGACGAGGTGGCTGGGCTCGACACCCGAATCAAAAAAATGAAGGCGGTGCTCAAAGAAAGCGAGCAAGATATCGCCAAGATGCAAACCTCTTCCAAAGAGGCGGACGCGAACATCAAGAAATACCAAAAGCAGTTGGACGAGGTGAAGAACAACCGCGAGTACGAGGCCCTGCAAAAGGAAATCGAACTGGCCAAGTTGGACATTCAACTTTCCGAGAAGCGTGTACGCGAAGCAAAAGCCGGTCTCGAAGGTAAAAAAGAGAGCCTTGCTATTGCGGAAGCAAAATTCGAAGCCAAACAAAAAGAACTCGAGGTCAAAAAGGTAGAGCTCCAGAGCGTTATCGAAAAAACCGAGGGCGAAGAAAAGCGTCTGCGCAAACAAAGCGAAAAAGCACGCGAGGGTATCGAAACCCGCTTGCTGAACGCTTACGATAAAACGCGCCGCACTTACCGCAACGGTATCGCAGTAGCCACCGTGGAACGCAATTCCTGCGGCGGTTGCTTCAACAACGTTCCCCCGCAAGTACACCTCGAAATCGGTTTGCACAAGCGCGTAATCGCTTGCGAACACTGCGGCCGTATCTTGGTGGACCAAAGTATCGTATCGCCCGAATCAATGGTGGAAGCCTAAACAGCGTTCCTTTTACAGGGCCAAAAGCCGTCTCAAAGCACCCCTTTGAGACGGCTTTTTTTGTTCCATGAAAGCAGAACACCTTAAAATTTTAACATTTTTAACAACACAACTTATTGAATATCAATGTATTTAAAAATCAATAACATTTTATAACAAACGAATGGCATATATTTTGGCTACTTGGAAATATTGCTACAAGCACTAATCACAATCCTGTTCACATGAAAAGAAACAAAACGCTAGTAACCACTTTTGCTTTGGCTATAGAGCTCGTCCCGACCCGTAGGACATTCCAGTCGAATAGCTAATTTCCCTTAACACAAACTGCAATTGCTCAAGTCCGGCGACAACCGGGCTTAGGCAGGTTATTTTGTCCAAAAAGCACAAAATGTGTTGTTTGGAGGGCCAAATCTTTGCCTTTTGCCTCCCTGGTGTACTAGACTTGCCACCGGAGTATGGCATGGGTTTGAATTGGGTTCATTGCCAGAATCATTTTTTCGTCAGAAAAAAATGTTAAAGCATTTGATGTTCACGCAAAACGTCGTTCCTTGCATTGTTTTTTTTAATATCCCTTGTCATCATGTCTCTCATGGTACATCCGTTTCGGTTCTCCCTTGTATGTCTTCTCTTCGCAGCCTTCTTCTGCGGAGCCCCTTCTGTTCGGGCGCAAGACTTTGTCGTTTACGACAATTTGGAACAGCTTCAATCACGCATCAGCCGCGCTGGCGATACTACCCTTGTGCTCAATTTTTGGGCAACCTGGTGTAAACCCTGCGTAGAAGAACTGCCCTGCTTTGACGAATTGCGCGAATATTACGGCGCTCAAAACGTCCAGATTGTACTCGTCAGCCTTGATTTCAAGAGCCAATTAGAAAAGAAGTTCATTCCCTTTTTGAAGAACCAGCGCTTGAAATCTGAAGTGGCCCTAATGGCCGATCAAGACCTGAATACTTGGATTCCGCTCATTCACGAAGAATGGGACGGCGCTATTCCAGCCACACTTGTCTTGAAAGGAAAAAAACGCCGGTTCAATCTGGGCAAATTTGAGAACCTCGAAGACTTGGAGACTTTCGTGCGCCCTTTGATTACAGATTCCGCAGCCCTATACATCGGAAAAAAGATGAGCTGCGAGGACCTCAACGGAGGCAAGAAATAGCCTAGGCCCCTTTCTTTTCCAAAATCCTGATTCTTTTCGCAATAACCGAGATTAGTCCCGTTTCACGCATCGTTTTACACAGTTTTTAATATTTTTTTTACTCATGAAAACTCCCCTCCTCCTCCCGGTCGCGCTTGTGGCGTATTTGCTGCTCACAATAAGCGCTACAAACCCCAAAGCCTACTCCGTTGGCGATATCGCCAAAGATTTTTCACTCAAAAGTGTCAATGGCGACACCGTATCCCTTTCTGATTACAAGGATGCTAAGGGGGTCATTGTCATTTTCACCTGCAATCACTGCCCTTTCGCGCAACTGTACGAGCAGCGGATCATCGACCTACACCGGATGTTTGCCCCACAGGGCTTCCCGGTCGTGGCCATCAATCCGAACAGCCCGTTGATTGTGCCAGAAGACAGTTTTGAAAAAATGCAGGAACGCGCTCGACTCAAACATTACCCATTTGCCTACCTCTTTGACGAACACCAAACCGTATATCCGCAGTTTGGCGCAACCCGCACCCCACACGTTTTTGTCCTAGATGAAAATCGCGTGGTGCGTTATATCGGTGCCATCGACAACAATGCCGAAGCACCGAGCACTACCACACAACGTTGGGTTGAAAATGCCGTAAACGCTTTAATTCGTGGTGAAAAACCCAACCCCGAGACTACCAAGTCGGTGGGCTGTACGGTGAAGAAAGCTCCGTCGAAGGGAGAGTAAATAGCCTTTTCATACCGCAGCAATCATCTAAGCGATTTATTGAATTAGATTTAAGATTGCAGATTACATGATTTTAGATTTTAGAGGTTGGCGCCAGAGCTAAATACTCGGCAATTGCACTACTTCTAAAATCTAAAATCATGTAATCTGCAATCTTAAATCAACAAGATGCCACTCAAAACGGCCGCGCCGGCTTCACCGGAACCACATCATCCGGTGGACTAAACCACCAGCGGATGGTGGCCTCAATGGAGCCGTTGTTATGTCTGCGCAAACGGGTCAGTCCAATATCGTAGGAAAAGCAAAAGAAAAGTTTGTCAATGGCTTGGAAGCCCAATGCGGCATCGATGCTTTCGCCCGCAAAATTGGTATCTCCCCCTACCCGATACGTCAACCCGCCATAAAATTTCTTCCGCAGCAGGGCACTTACGTTCAATTCCGCATCAAAAGGCGCCCCAATCGCATAACGAAGCAAGGCTTGTGGGGTTACTTCCAACTCGTCGGTCGCATCGAATTTTATCCCCCCCATCGCATTGATGTGCTGCACTTCCCGGGAGAGCACATCGCCAAATTCGGAAAAATCAATGCTGTTGCTCACAATCCGTGGCAGGGCAATACCCGCATACCAACGTTCGGTGTAGGCATTGTAATAGACGCCTGTTCCAAAATTGGGCACAAACTTGCTCTTCGGATCCGTAGGAATACCCGGATCGTTTTGATCGATGGCTACAATTCGGCTATCCGCCCAATTTTGCCGGATGTTGCGCATACTGGCCTGCAAACCCACAGATAAGGTGCCGCGTTTCAATTGAATCCGGTATGCATAAGCAATGTCGATGGTCAAATTGGTATTGATGCCGATGCTCTGACGCGTGATGTTGCCACCAATACCCACCCGATTGTTGAGTAGTGGTTGGGTGTAAGACAGCGCCAGGGCCTTAGGCGCCCCATCCAGTCCCATCCATTGGTTTCGATAAATGGCGGTGAGTGTGGGCGATACGAAGCTGCCCGCATAAGCAGGATTGTAGGCCAGTTTGTTGAACATGAACTGGGTGTACATCTGCTCCTGCTGAGCATTGGCGCAAAAGGCCAGCGTAAGGAAAGATATGGAGAGGTATAAATTTTTCATGCTGCTTCGGTTTTATCGTTGGATAAGCAAAAAGCCGGTTAAGGGTTTGTCAACTTCGTTCAGCTTGACCACAAAGAAGTAGGTGCCCGCAGGCAATTCCTCGTTGTTGTAAGTACCGCCCCAATTGTTGAGGTATGGTTTTTCATGAAAAACCAAGTCGCCCCATTGGTTGAAAATCGTGACCTCTAGGTTTGCCGCGCCTTCCCCAACCGTACAAAGTGCAGGTATCGTGAACACATCATTAAACCCATCGGCATTCGGGGTGATAATCGTTGGTATCACACAATCCGGCAAACCACCCACGTTAAAGGTAACGGTCGCAAAACTGCAGGCATCCGGGCATTGGGTATTGCAAACCCGGTAGGTCATCACATCCGTTCCGGTAAAACCGGATTCGGGACGGTATACATAGGTTCCGGTTGCAGGTTCGTCCACAATGGTACCACTGACAGGGGGGATGGTAATTACCGCAGTGAAGGCGTTTGGTAAAACATCGTTAGCAAGTGCGTTTACAGTTGCTGCGGTTCCAAAAGTAACCCCGACCACATCATTAAAGGCTGTTGGGAAAATCTCGTAAAAGATCTCAAGCGTGTCGCGGGAAAGGAAACTACAGGCGGCATTGTTGATTTCCCAAAAAATCACGTTCAAACCCGGCTGCAAGCCACAAACCTGAGCAGAATTGGGAGAATTGATCGTAAAAATCAAGTTCGGGTCATTGCTGCTCCACACGCCTGTTTCAAAAATTGGGTTTATGGTCGAAGCCTGGAGTTGCGCGCAGCCATCGTTGCTACAAATAAATTGATTTGACCCGGCATTGGGCTTGATATTGTAGGTATAGACTACTACGTTATCCGTGCTTTTGCCGCATCCTTCATTTTCAATTTCCCAAGTAAATGCATACGTCTGCCCCCTTCCTATATTTCCACTTATGGTTGTATTAGGATTGAGCGGGTCATCAATCACAATTCCAAGTTGGGATTGTGACCCCGATTGTGTCCATATGCCTTGGGTGGTTATCCCCTGGGTGGCATGGAGCTGGATGCCTACGATTTCACAAGAATAAATATCCGGCCCAGCATTCGCTATCTCAGGGTTCTGCGCCATAATCGTTATGTCATCACTGCTGAAATTCGAGCAAGCACCATTGGAAAGGCTCCATCTAAAGACATAGGTACTATCCGCCATGCCAAAAAAGGAAGCATTGGGGGTAGTCATCCCAAAAATCGTAACCGTATCGTTGCCACCAATCTGCGTCCAGCTACCTTTTAAGGCACCTGTCAATGGATTGGGGGTCCCAAACAACTGAATGGCCGAATCCACACAAGCATAGTGGTCCAAACCTGCAAATGCGTTTATTCCAGCAGGAATGGTGTCAAATACCACTGAGACAAGATTGGAAATAGCAGAATTGCAGATTGCAGGACTTGGGGTACTGGCAATTACCCGGAACGTATGGGTGCCTGGCCCCAAGGTCAAAACATTTGGCAAACCCAGGAATAGGCTGGTGGCGGTAGAAGATTGCAGGACAATACCAGAAGCAGCATTCTCCCAGCTGTACACCATTCCGTTTTGTGGGTTGACCACATTCAAAAAATCCGACACTGGACTGTCAATACAAATTGGACCCGAAGGCTGTGCAATCTGAGGGGTATTTGGCGTTGGCACCACTTGTACCAAGGTAGAATCCATTGCCGAAGAGCAGTTGTTGACTTCTACCCTCAATTTATATTGCCCTGCCATCCCCGCCATGACATCCATTCGCGTGGGGTCTTCAAAACTCGACATAAACCCAAAGGGGCCCGTCCAGAAGTATGTTGCTCCTTGAATGGTGGGGCCGTAAAGCTCCAATACCCCACCCTGACAAACCGGCGAGTTGCTACTAACAGTAGGTGTAGCTGGAATGGCGTTCACCGTCAGGGTCACCGTATTGGAAGGACTGGATTGACAGGTTCCATTGGCCGAAATGACCGTGACCGTGTAGCCCCCCGTATGCCAAGTCTGCGCATTGGGAATATTTAAAAAAGCCGATAGGGTCGTCGTATCGGGCAGGCTACCCGGACGGTTCCAGAGGTACGATGCACCTGCGGTGGGTGGACTTACCGTCAACAAAACATTGGTGCCCGCACAGACGGGTTGAGCCGGGTTGACAGATAAAGTAGGGGCAAGCGGTGGGGACTGAATGCTAATGGCCGTAGTGGCTGGCAAGGAAGGACAACCAAAACTATCCTTTACAATCAAGGTATATTGCCCATTGTCTTCCACACAAACATCCCCAATCACGGGGCTGGCTAGGGTGGAACTAAACGGAGGGTTCCCCGGACCGGTCCATTGGTAGGTCAGCGGGTGGTTCCCAGAATTGACCGTGGCGGTAAGGGTAGCTGCCGTTCCGTTGCAACAAGCCGGGGCATTGTTGCCAATAAACGAAATCAATGGCGCTACCACATTGGTTACGTTCACCGTTGCCGTGTCGGCGCAACCAAAAGAGGTGTTGGCAATAACCTGATATACCCCACTTGCGCCGTTGGGTTGAATAGGGTTTTGCAAAAGGCTTGTGAAACCAGCAGGCCCATTCCAACTCCAGAAGGTAATCGAATCAGCAGAGGTATACGATGCGGTCAGTTTCAGCAAAGAATCCTGACATATCGGCGCGTTGGAACCGGCCATTATCTGTGGATATGCCTGAACATTGACCGTGATGGGATTGGACTCGTCTGAGAAGCAATTGTTTGCACTTACAATAACTGTCCATTGTCCTTCGTCCAGTTGATCGGCATTGGGAATCTGGAGTACATTCCCGCTGTTGAGTGGACCGGTAAAAAAGGTATCAAACTGCGGCGAGGTCCAAATCCATTGGTCGGCGCTCATGGTGTTGCAAACCAAACTGATGGTCTGTCCTTCACACACATTGACCAGTCCGGAAAGGCTGGGCTTTGCGGGTTTGGGGTTGATGTTCACCATCACGGTATCAGGATTGGAAAAACAGCCGTTGCGTTGAGTCACCAGGATGTATTTCCCTTCGTGCTGGGCTTCCACAGCGCTGGAAGCTACCAAAGGATTCTGCGCGGTACTACTATAGCTGTTAGGCCCCGTCCAAGTATAGGTCAACCCGCCCGTTGGCGGCGTTGGCGACTGGAGCGAAATGGATTGCCCTTCACACACCAAGGTCATTTCCGGCTCCGCATTGGCGGGCGGTGTGGGGTGCATGGTGATGGTAATTGGATTGGAAAGGGCTGTGTTACAGCCATTTGCAAATACTTTCAGGTAATAAGTATAGGTGCCCGGTGCCAAATTAGAGATGGTAAAGGTGGTAGCAGGGTTCGTAACCCCCAATTCTACCAGGCCCGAAGGCGAGTCCACCAACCATTGGTAGCTTACGTTTATCCCGTTGTAAGAATTTGTAGACAGCACGATGTTCTGCCCAGGGCAAAAAGTGGTACCGTTGGAACTAAGTGTTGCCGGGTCGTTCAGAATCGCGAGTTCCACCACGACACAGGCAGAAGAAGTACAGCCCGTTGCCCCGGTGATGGTCACGCAGTAGGTGCCATTGTGAATGGCCATCGCGCTATTCGTCACCACAGGGTTTAGTTGGTTATTGTTATTTACGTAACCGTTGGGTCCGTTCCAAAGAACAGCAGAATAGGGCCCTATAGAGGGCGGATTGGCCGAGAGTTGAAGTTCATAACCCTCACAAACTGGTATGTAAGAAGGAGCTGGCGTTTTCGTCACGATGCCCACAATGGTTTGGCAGGTGGCGGAATTTCCAGCATTGTCAGTAACCGTCAACGTGACAGTGACGGGGCTACCCGCTTGATTACACGTAAACATGTTAGGGGTAACGGAGTAGGTCAGATTGGGCGCTGGCGTGCAATTATCAAAACTTCCATTGTTCACACTCGTTGGGGCAAGTGTGTACTGTTCGGCACCAGAAGGGTCTATTTGAACAATAAAAGTCGGTTTGCAAATTGCTTTGGGCTTCACCGTGTCGCGTACGGTAACCGCAAAAGAGGTCATGCTCGTCAAACCAGCATTATCGGTGGTCAGGTACATTACCGTGTAAATGCCAGGAGGTAGCGTGTCTTTGGTGGTATTGCCTGTGAGCGTACCAGTCGAAACAACCTGATTTAAGGCATTTTTGATGGAATAATCCACCACCGCATAACTGTATTCCAATACCACCTGAACCTGGCTGATTCCGTCCGTCCCGTTTGGAAGCAAGGGGCCACAATTGCCAATAAATTCCATATAGGTTGGTGCATTGGTGTTGGCTTCCAAGAAAAACGATTCAGTACCCAATGGCCCTGCAACAACCGCCCAATTATTGATATCTTGGGCTGACACGGGAATCGGTGTTTCAAAAAAAGTCGCACATTCTCCCAGCATTGAGCCTTGGGCAGTAGTATCGAAGGGGTTACCTAACTGGTCATACACGTTGAAGAACTCCCCCAATTGCGCATTGTCTCCCTTATGCCGGATTTTCAGCACCCCGGTTCCCACTGCATTCGGTATAATCCCTGTCAGCATTGGGAAAATATCAGAAGCGACCAACCCAATATCCGGGTTATTCACAAAATGAAGCGGCATTACCGCTGACGCGAGGCTCAGATTGGCCGACATCGAGCAGTTCTCCGTGATGACCGGGAAAGGCAGCATTACCGTGCCCTCGCAGTTGTTCTGGTTTGTGAAAACCGTGATGTTGGAAGGCGCGACCATGCTTGGCGGCTCCGTATCGTTCACGGTAATTTGCACCGACGACGTGGAAGAATTACCTGCACAATCCGTGGCCGTATAAATCACCGTGTGGGTTCCTGCACTCAAAAAAGTTGGTCCCGGAGGCGGATAACTTTGGGAAGCGCCACCATCCAAGGAATATTCCAGTTCAATGGGCACGGCCGAATTTGAATAGACATAAGACAGATTCGCACGCACCCGATTTAGAAAGTTCGGGCATACCAAATTAATGGATTGATTGTTCGGGGCAAGTGTGATGGTCAAAACCCCATCCGTAATCCAGCTATTGATCACATTGGCAGGAAGGGTGAATGCCGTGCTGCCCGAAGCACACTGCGACGGGACGTAGTTGGTTTTGCCAATGGTATCGCCTTCACCCAGTACATGGAAAAATTCTTGCGCTAGCATGCTTTCGGCATCCGCTTCGTCAATAAAAATGGTCAAGGTAGCATTCCCTATGATGGGCTGTGTGGGAGAAGTATTCGGAAGGTTCAATTGAAAAACAATCGTATCCACCACATTGGTAGTATTCGGTGAAACCACCATCAACATGGTATCCTTTACCAACACCGTTACGTTCTGACTACTGCAAATATCCGTCACCGCAAGCGGAGCTGGAATCATCACCTCAGCGCCACAATCGCCCAAATCGTTGGGAAACATCATAGCATCGGGTGGCACGATGGCTGGCGGCGTAGTGTCCTCAATTTGAATCTGTTGGGTATAGGTGCGGCTGTTGCCACAATTGTCTGTCGCCGTCCATTCGCGCTGCACGATATAATCCGTCCAGTACTCGCAACTGGTGGTATCTGAACTCCTGATTTCGGTTTGAACGAGGGTCACCGTCACTGCCAAATCACAGTTGTCGGCGGCGTCGAACAATGCCGTTTCCGGCGGTGCTGGAATGGCATCGCATTCCACCGTGATGTTCGGAGGGATGTTCATCAGGGTTGGAGGCACCGTATCAATCACATGCACCAGTTGGTCAAAACTGGTTTTGTTGCCACAAACATCCTCGGCCACCCAATGTACCGCAATGGTGTATCGATCCGTACAGAGTCCAGGGATGATGGTTTGTCCGTTGTTCGTAGGCGAGGCAGTCAAGCCGCTACAGGCATCCGTGGCAATGGGCGTTGGCGCCGGGAATGGCACAAGTGCGCTACAAAGTGCGGTGGTATCCAAAACACCGCCCCCCACTGGCCCTAGATTGTCAATAACAGATATTGTCTGGGTGGCAGTTTGGGTATTGCCGCATTCATCCATCGCGGTAAATGTGCGAATAATGTTGTACGAATAATGCCCGCAGGAATCAGGATTAGGGTTTTGCAGGGAATTGGTGGAAGTGGTAATGCTTATCACCGGACTACAAACATCGGTGGCCATGATGTTCACGCCCATCACAGGGACTGGCGGGAGCACGAATGTGTCGCAGCGAAAGGTTTGGTCTGACGGAATCAGCGTGAAAATCGGGCGGGTCGTGTCGCTCACAAAAATGTTTTGCGTAGCGGAAGCCGTATTGCCACAATCATCCATAGCTGTCCAGGTCGTCACCACAGTGTACGAGCCATCGCAAAGGCTGTCTTGGTAAACCCTTGAAAATGAAATGGCTACGTTTGCGTCGCAGTTGTCAGCAACGGTGGCCGCAGGAACGGTGGGCAATGGATTTGGGCAATATACCGTGATATTGGGCTGCAATCCTATGAAGGTGGGCACTTGATTGTCAACGATATCCCAGCGCAAGGTAATCGTGCTGCTGTTGCCACAATCGTCCGTGACCCGAAAGGTTACATTGGCAAACCAGGTACAGTTATTTGCCTGCACACTTGGATAAGGGCCCGCATTAAAGTTGCCCGACCCAGATTGACCACTTGAGGTGGTAAACGTGAAGTTCGTCCAGCTATAATCCGAACAGTCTTCCACCACCGTGGCATTGCCGTGCGCATTGATCCAGGTTTGCAAGGCTGACTGGTCGTTCCCTCCCCCGCATTGTTCTGTAATATTTACCCCCGAAACAACAGGTGGCAGGGTATCGATTGCCCCAAAATCGGCATTGCCCAAAAAGGTCTCATTGCCACAATCATCTTTTGCGAAAAAGTTGACTGAAACAAAGCCATGCACCTTGTTATATTCTTTAGTTCCAATGGTTTGCGTACTACACCCATTGGCAAAAGAGGCTAAGAATGCCGCCACCACCTGAGCTGAATCTCGAACGACCGTTCCAATTTTCATAGAATAGGTCAGCGGGGCAGAGCAGGTATCAAAGGCCTGGGAATAGGCCCTCGTGCTGATCCACTCCTGAAGTTTTGTGAGCTCATTGTCGTTTTGCGAACAATAGGCTACCGTATCCTTTGGAGGTTTGACCACAATTGGGCCTTGGGTATCGGAAGTGGTGAAGATCACATCGACATTCAACTGAAACTGGCAGTTGTCTACTGCCTTGAACCGAACGGTTAGCGGTTCCTTACAGCCAGGAGGGAAGGTAGGCGGGGCGTTGTTCGTCAAGGAAGCTATCCCAGAGGCATCGGTGGCATTGAAAATAGCGACCTGATTGGCCAGCCAAACGGGATAGGCCGTAGCCAATTGTTCGCAAGGGGCGGAGCCATTTTGGGGATACCCTGTAATCAGCGGGGAAAGGGTATCGGCATAAATGATGATGGTTTGGGTAAAGACAGCGGTATTACTGTTTTCATCAGTCGCAATCCAAGTTCGTGTTACAATACCGGTTTGACAGGTATCTGGCAGGGCCGTTTGAAAAAAAGTATCACTGACCACCCCCGTGCAATTGTCCAAAATAGGCAAGGCAGTCTGTGCGGGTATCTGCACCACCGAACTGAACTCTAAGGTATCGAACACACCCGTCAAATCGAACGTAGGTGGTAAATTATCTACGATTTGGATAAAATACTCGTAGGTGTGCGAGTGCCCCATATTGTCTTCCACGAACCAATATACGTGCGCAACGGTACCCGAAGTAAACAAATCATTGTACTGGAAGCCAGCGGACACCGCGTCAAACATGGACGTGATGATCGTGAACCCCATGGTGGAAGTCACCACCGGATTGGGGATATTGCCCTGCAACATGGTGCCGCAGTTGATGTCGACCGAGAGGGTATCAGGGCCGTTATAGTTAAAATTGAAAAAATCGGGCTGAGCACTGAGCCTGGTCGTGGGCAGCAGGCAAAGGAATAGGCCTACACAGAAAGGCAATGCCCGCAATAGTTTGCGTAACCGGTTTGTCATACGGACGGGTTGGGTTTCAAGGTGTCAAACACCTTATTTTGTTCAATTGATGTTTCTAAGGATTAAAAAAACGGTCAACGGTCAACGGTCAACGGTCAACGGTCAACGGTCAACGGTCAACGGTCAACGGTCAACGGTCAACGGTCAACGGTCAAAAAAAACTATTCTTCCAAAAACTTCTTGTCTGGTACGTTTTGGTCCAAAAAAGCATTGATATCATCGGTCTTTATATCGCGAACAATTTCTCCAAAGGCATTGATATGGAGACTGACTTTTTTCAAATCCACATTTTCAGGGTTCGCTTCAGATGCGGAAGTAGGTTTTGCGGTGGTTTTGTTGCGCTTAGATTTCTGCATAAATATTGTCAATTGTTCAATATTACTTAGGTGCGGCGCTCAAACGTTACATTTTAACATCAGGGCATTGAGCCTTGCAATGGTTTCTTCACGTCCCAACACCTCCGCTGTTTCAAAAACGGCAGGGCCTTTCATGGTACCCACCAAGGCGATACGTAGTAAAGGCAAAATCTCTCCGGGCTTGACCCCTTTTTCTTGTATGAACACCTTTACCGCTTCCTCTAATTCCACTGCCTTAAAAGGCTCAAAAATAGCCATTTTTTTGGTCAATTCGGCAAAAACTAACGCAATGTCGCCATTCCATCGCTTTTGAAGGGCCTCTTCGTCGTATTCCCGCACTGGTTCAAAGAAGTAATACCCTGTTTGGACAAAATCTGGCAAAAATGTAACACGTTCTTTCATCAAAGAAACGGCTTTGGACAAATATTCGTCTGAAACCTGGTATCCTTTTGCTTCCGCGAGCGGCCGAACAAGCTTGGCCAAAGCCTCATTATCCATCGCATGGATGTATTTTTGGTTGAACGATTTGGCTTTTTCGTAGTCAAATCGCGCCCCTCCCTTTCCAATGTGTTCGATGGAAAATAATTGAATCAACTGCTCCAGGCTGAACACATCTTCATCCCCACCTGGGTGCCAGCCCAACAAAGCCAGGAAGTTAATCACTGCTTCTGGCAAAAAACCGGCCTCCCGGAAACCTTCAAAACTATCCTCCGCTGTTTCGCCTTTCCAACTCAAAGGAAATACCGGTATACCGAATTTGGCACCATCCCGCTTGCTCAGTTTCCCATTGCCCACGGGCTTCATAATCAGAGGCAAGTGCGAAAAGCGCGGCATGGTTGCGTCCCAGCCAAACCCTTCATACAGCAACACGTGGTGTGCGGTACTTGGCAGCCACTCTTCCCCACGGATCACATGGGTAATGCGCATCAAATGATCGTCCACAATATTGGCCAAGTGGTAGGTTGGCATTCCGTCTGCCTTCAAGAGTACCTTGTCGTCCAATTCGCTGCTCTCAAAAACCACGTCGCCGCGGATCAAATCCTGAATATGGATGCTGCGCCCCGGTTGTACCTTGAGCCGCACCACAAAAGGTTCGCCAGCTTCAATGCGGCGTTTGGACTCCGTCTCTCCCAATACCAAACTATTGGACAATCCGTTGCGTGTCAAATGGTTATAGGTAAAGTGCTCCTCAGCTTGTCGGCGAGCATCCAGTGCCTCGGGGGTGTCAAACGCGTAATAGGCATGGCCACGTTCCACGAGTTCGTGGGCGTGTTTTTGGTAAATTTCCTTCCGATCGCTTTGGCGATATGGGCCATCCGGACCACCAAAACCCACTCCTTCATCCGGTAGCAGACCCACCCAACGCAGGGCCTCAATGATATAGTCCTCTGCTCCTGGCACATAACGGCCTTGATCGGTATCCTCGATTCGAAGGATAAACGTACCGCCCTGTTGGCGGGCAAAAAGATAATTGTACAAGGCCGTACGCACACCGCCGATGTGCAGTGCGCCAGTGGGGGAAGGAGCAAATCTTACGCGGACCACAGAAAAATGTTTGAAAGTTTGATGATTCGGTGGTCAATTGGGGTTGACTTGAAAACGCCGGTCATTTAATGCATAATCTCGACGCTTCGTGAACAAGCCGCAAAAATAGCAGTTTTCTGGTAGGACGGCGGAGTAGATCTCAACTTGTCAAATTCTGGCACAATCCGCCAAGCCTAAAAAAAGGAAAAAAACCATTGGCCACCCAACCTTTTGCCCGCTCCCGCCTGTCTTGCGAAAACGTACGTTTCGCAACCAGGATTTCCGTAGTTTTCCTGTAAAAAGCTGGATTGCACGTCCCTTACTGTACCGCCAAGCCTAATTTTATGTACCTGTCCAAAACGCCCCGACTAGTCCAAAGCCTCCTGCCCAGCTATACTTGGCATATCCCTACAACGGAAAAAGTGATTTTTCTTACCTTCGACGATGGGCCAATTCCGGAAGCCACCCCATGGGTACTGGATACACTCAGCGATTATGGTGCCAAGGCCACCTTTTTCTGTGTGGGCGACAATGTGCGAAAATACCCCGCCATTTTCCAACAGATTCTGGCGGAGGGCCATGCCGTTGGCAACCATACCTTCAATCACCTAAAAGGTTGGAAAACAAATACTTCCGACTATCTGGAAAACGTTGAACGCTGTGCTGAAATGGTCGCAAGCCCGCTTTTCCGCCCACCGTACGGCACCTTGAAGCCCTCCCAAACACGGCAATTAAAATCTCAATACAAAATCGTGATGTGGGATGTGCTCAGTGGGGACTTTGACCCCAAAATCTCTCCCGAACAATGCCTCCAAAATGTGTTGGACAACATTCAACCAGGCTCTATCGTCCTATTTCACGACAGCCTGAAAGCCGAAACTAGAATGCGTTTTGCACTGCCAAAGGTGTTGGAGCAACTAACGGCAGAGGGCTGGAAGTTTCAGAAACTGAGTCTTGGGGACTAATTTAGTTGGATTTACCTTTCTTTTTGGGTAGCAAACCTTCCATTACTTCGATAATTTGGGAACTGCGGCTCCACAAGATGAAATGGTCTCCATCCGGAAGGATTTCCGTTTGCAAATCGGCACAGTTTACCAGCATTTTTTTGGCAAAATCCGCATTGGCGACAGGCACAAGCCGGTCGTTGACCGCATGGACTACTCGAACCGGGCAAGTGATGGATGGCCATCCAAGGCGCATCGATTCCAATTCGTTTTCAAGCGGGATAATCTCCGCATTACTC